>QNDS01000008.1 GCA_003644925.1 Candidatus Fermentibacterota bacterium | reverse complement strand
GACTGCGGCGGAACTGACAAAAGAGGCAGGAGCGGGAACATCGGTAGCCGACGCCCGCGCGCTTCCCTTTACAGATGGAAGTTTCGATCTGATTTACAGCACCGGTGTTGTCGACCTGTTTGATGATGCAGGAGCTGCCGCTATCTTGAAAGAGATGGTAAGGGTTGCGGGTACGGGCGGGCGGATTGTGGTTATAACCGCGTGGGCAGGCTGCCGCCTGCATGAGGCGATCAAGGAGCACCTGATCGGAAAGGAACGCTGGCGTTACGGACCCAAGCGGACCTTCGCGACACTTGTACCGTTTCTGCCGCAGAGGGGGAATCTTATTGATGAGCGGGCCATGGGAGCCCTTTTTCAGTTCAGGTTTGTTTCTTATCTTTTCGAGAGATACGGGTTGATCCGAAGGGTGTATCATACCGCTTATCTGCTGTTTTCAATCCTCCTATGGCCCCTGAACCGGCTGCCCGGCGCAATACTCGTGACCACTGTGGAGAAAGAATGAAGAATATTCCTGATGCTGCCAGCCTCAGAGCCGTCTGTCAGCCGGCCGATCTGGATATATGTCTTTACAGGAAGCTGATAATCCGCCGATTCTCCATTTATCTGACAGCTTTTTTCCTTCGCGCGGGGCTCTCCGCGAACAGTGTTTCCGTGTTCAAAGGTATTCTTGCCTGCGCCGGAGCCGCTCTCTTCGCTCCTGGCAGACCTGCATATTTCATCGCGGGCGCTTTTCTTCTTCAGCTCTCCTTCGTTCTTGACGCATGCGACGGAGAGGTGGCCAGATTCACCGGAAGCAGCCGCACAGCGGGTGGAGAGTTTCTTGATAAGATCGGGGACGCCGGTTCGCGAGGCCTCTTCTACGGTGCCTGGGGATGGGGTGTTTATAACCTGAACGGCGATATCAGAGCTGTTATGGCCGGAACTATTATGGCCGGTCTCTGGCTCGTGGTGCGGTTCTGCGCGGTTGAGACCCTCCTCGAGAGCTTCTCCAATCACACCGGGACTCCAGCCGGTCAGGATGAACAGAGATCTCTTGCAATGCTGTTTGTCAGAAATTCTGATCGCGGCAGGATAGAATACCTGCTTTCCGCGCTGTGGAGCCCCTGGATGAACATGGCCGCAGCGGCTGCTGCGCTCTCTTTCTTCCCGGTCCTCTTTGAAGTTTTTTTCTGGAGCTACTGCCTTCTATGGATCATTAACACGGTCAGGAAGGTTCGTAGCGGATTCAGGATATCGAACTTCGAAAGACCGGTATGATACGTATCGTTCTTGATCTTATCAGTTGTCTCAGTCTTCTTGGTTCTGCAGTACGGGTAATTCCGCTGCCCGGTATTCCGGTCGCCATTCATCCTCTGGATGGAGGGATAGCGGCAGTATGTGCTGATCCATCCGTGGTGTGCATTGCGGATACTGGTCATACGGTTGACGTTCTGCCGTGCAAAGTGTCCGAACCGCGTGATATCTGCCTGTGGAACGGAGAGCTTGCTGTTTCGGACTTTGCAGGTGAATCCATTGTCATGAGAGATCGGGTGATTCCGCTTAGGGGAAGACCGGACGGGATATGCGAGGTGCTCTGGGACACCTCTTCCGCTCCTGCACTGGCTGTGGCTCTTTTCGACCCGGGAATGGTTGCACTTGTGGAGGAGGATGGTACGGTATCGACTCTTGTGAAGCTGCCGGGAGCCAAATCAGTTTTTTCCTGTGATATGGATGGAGACGGAGATATGGATCTGTTCGCCTCAGGCTGCCGAAGCGGTGTGATCGCTATTGAGAATCGAGCCTCTCTTCCGGTTGTTCACCGCGTCGGTACGATCGGCGCTGGAGTAAAAAGGTGCTTTGCAGTTGATATGGACGGGGATTCCCTCATGGATGTGGCCGGTATTGCATGCGCGGAAGGGGGCGCCGGCTGGTGGGGAAATCCCGGTGGTACGTATGACAGATGGGAATTCCATCCGATAGACGAATCTCTAAGCGGACCGAAGGACATCTGGTGCCGCGGTGACAGCATCGTTATCGCTTCGCTGTTCAGTGATGTTTTCGTTTCCTTCCTTCCGGGCGCTCCGCTCCCGGCGGGATTTATATGCTGCTGTATCTCCGATGAGGGTGATCTGGTTCTCGGGCACAGGCTGGGCTTTCTCGTTCAGAGCGCCCCTGTTACTCCCGCTCCTCCTTCTCCAGAACAGCCTTGAGAAAACTGCCCGTATACGAATCTCCGTTTTCGGCCAGCTGATCGGGTGTACCGGTTGCAATTATCCAGCCCCCGGCGTCGCCTCCATCCGGACCAAGATCGACTATCCAGCTTGCGTTCTTGATGACATCGAGGTTGTGTTCGATGACTATTACGGTGTTCCCCGCTTTGACCAGCCTTCCAAGGACTATCAGGAGTTTCTTCACATCATGAAAATGAAGGCCTGTGGTCGGTTCGTCCAGAATGTAAACTGTATGGGTTGACCCGGGGCGCGACAGCTCCTTTGCAAGTTTAATCCTCTGCGCTTCACCGCCCGAGAGCGTTGTCGCCTGCTGCCCTAGCTGAACGTATCCGAGACCCACATCGTCCAGTACTTTGAGAATGCGGTAAATGGCGGGAATTCTCTCGAATTGAAGAAGTGCTTCGCTGACGGTGAGATCGAGCACTTCCGCGATATTCAGCCCTCCGTATGTGACTTTCAGTGTTTCGCGGTTGAACCTGCGCCCGCGGCATGTTCTGCATTCTATGAAGACATCGGAAAGGAAATGCATCTCTATCTTTATAACACCTGCGCCTCTGCACTCCTCGCATCTGCCGCCCTTGACGTTGAAACTGAATCTTCCGGGTTTGTACCCGCGGATCTTTGCCTGGGATGTCTGAGCGAACAGCTTTCTTATGAGATCAAAAACTTTCGTATAGGTTGCGGGGTTGGACCTCGGTGTTCTTCCAATGGGATCCTGGGAGATGTTGATGACCTTGTCCACCCTGTTCACCCCCTCGAGGGAGCCGTAAGGGCCGGGGCGGAGTTTCGTGGAATTCCCGGTAGCCGCCGCGAGTGCCGGGTAAAGGGTCTGGCTGATAAGAGAGCTCTTGCCCGACCCCGACACACCCGTAACGCAGATGAATTTTCCAAGAGGAATACTGAGATCGATATCCTTCAGGTTATGAAGGCTTGCCTTCTTCAGTGTAAGAAGATCGCTGTCCTCCCCAAAAACAGGTACGGTTCGGTGTATGAATTTCCTTCCCGAGAGGTAGTCGCCGGTAAGGGAATCCTTCGATGCCATTATCTCGGCGGGGGTTCCCGTCGCGACAACATTTCCTCCGTGAACGCCTGCGCCCGGGCCGAAATCCACCACATGATCAGCAGCAAGAATAGTATCATGATCGTGTTCCACAACAAGAACGGTGTTGCCGAGATCCCGGAGTTCTGCAAGAGTAGAGAGGAGCCGTACGTTATCTCTCTGATGAAGGCCGATTGTGGGTTCATCAAGCACGTATAGAACCCCTGTAAGTCCGCTTCCTATCTGACTGGCAAGCCTTATCCTCTGAGCTTCTCCGCCGGAAAGGGTTGGTGACGCCCTGTCCAGTGTGAGGTAGTGAAGCCCGACATTAACAAGGAAATCAAGTCTGTTTCTGATCTCCCTCAGGAGCTCCGTCGCGATCTCCATCCTCCATGGGTCGAGTTCGAGACTGGAGAAGAATTCGTGAAGGCCTTTGACGGTCATGGAATTCAATTCATGAATACCTCTGCGCTCTACAGTTACCGCCCTGGCTTCCCTGTTAAGCCTTGTTCCGGAGCACCCTTCGCAGTCGGATTTGTTGAAGAACTTCTCGTAGAATTTCCTTGCCGCCTGGCTTGCCGTTACGCGATAAAGCCTCTCAAGCCGGGGTATAACGCCTTCCCAGTTCGTCTCCCATGTCCCGGAACTGTTACTGGAGGACCATGTTATACTGATCTTTCTGCCGCCGCAGCCGTAGAGGATCTCATCCTGTACGTTCGAAGACAGGCTCTGCCATGGAGCTCCGAGGCTGAAATCAAGCTCCCTGGCAAGTGCCCGTGCCAGGTTCTTCCCATGACCCGACGGCATCCCCCAGGGGCCAACGGCTCCATCTTTGATGGACAGCGCTTTTCTTGGAACTACGAGCAGAGGGTCAACCTTGAGTTCGTACCCAAGCCCGGAGCATTCCTGGCACATTCCCAGCGGGTTGTTGAAACTGAAAAGCTGGGGAGTGAGGTCAGGCATACTGATACCGCACCATGCGCAGGCACTGTGTTCGCTCATCAGGGTTTCTTCTCCCGAATCAGCATTTATGACAGAAAGTATGCCATCACCTTCCCTCAAGGTTGTTTCAACGGAATCCATGAGCCTGCTGGCGATACTCCTGCTGGACACTACCCGGTCGACCACAAGATGAATACTGTGCTTTTTCCTGCTGTTCAGTTCGATGTTTTCTTCGAGGCTCCTGCTTTCTCCATCGATAAGAACCCTTACATAGCCTCTTCTCCTCAATGCCGGGAAGAGGTCCGCGTGGGCTCCCTTTCTGTTCCGCAGGAGCGGAGCGGTTATCAGCAGTCTGGTCCCTTCGGAGAATTCCAGAATCCGGTCAACCATCTGCTGCGGTGACTGGCCCGATACTTTCCTGCCGCACTCGGGGCAATGGGGAATACCCACCCTTGCGAAGAGAACTCTCATGTAATCTGATATTTCCGTAACGGTGCCTACCGTAGATCTGGGATTGTGGCTTACCGTTTTCTGTTCAATGGAAATCGCCGGAGAAAGCCCTTCGATGCTTTCGTAAAGGGGTTTTTCAAGCTGACCGAGGAACTGTCTCGCGTATGCTGAAAGCGACTCAACGTACCTTCGCTGACCCTCCGCGTAGAGAGTATCGAATGCAAAGGAACTTTTCCCCGAGCCGGAGACCCCTGTAAGAACAACCAGCTTATTTCTGGGAAACTCAACAGTGATGTTCTTCAGGTTATGCTCCGCGGCACCCCGTACGATTATTCTGTCCACATCTTCCTTTCCGTACAGGGAATCATCCTCGTGTCACTTCATGCAACCATATACTATAAAGCATAAGAGAGGACATGGAATGTGCCACAATAGCACGCCCGCTGTACGCCCGACGAAACAGGACCGCTTTGGGTAGTTTGTAAGGTACTGCGGGGCAATATTCTGCAGGTAGAGGTATTTTTGGCACGATGATTGCTCGATAGCTACTAGGAATCAATGCCCGAGCAGAAGGAACTGTGGAAGGTTCAAAGCGGGTTTATAAAGTATCAGAAGAATTTGGAAAAAACACGAGAGGATAACTAATGGGAAAGATAATTGGAATTGATCTGGGAACCACAAATTCGTGCGTGGCAGTTATGGAAGGTGGTGAACCTACCGTAATACCAAACGCTGAAGGTAATAGAACAACGCCTTCGGTAGTTGCCTTCAATGACAAAGGAGAGAGGCTTGTGGGTGTTGTAGCCCACAGGCAGGCAGTGGCGAACCCCGAGAATACCATATTCTCCATAAAGAGGTTCATGGGATGTAAATACAGTGAGATGACAAAAGAGATAAAGAGGGTTCCCTACAAAGTTGTTGAGGGAAAGAACGGCGATGCCTGGGTTGAAATACTTGGTAAGAAGTACTCTCCTCCTGAGATATCGGCAATGATCCTCCAGAAGATGAGGCAGACTGCCGAGGATTACCTTGGAGAGAAGGTTGAAAAAGCGGTTGTGACCGTTCCGGCGTATTTCAACGACAGCCAGAGGCAGGCCACCAAGGATGCAGGGAAGATAGCCGGCCTGATAGTGGAGAGGATAGTAAACGAACCAACGGCTGCCGCCCTTGCCTATGGACTGGACAAGGAAGCCTCCAACAGAACGATAGCTGTATACGACCTCGGCGGCGGAACCTTCGATATTTCAATACTCGAAATAGGCGATGGTGTCTTTGAGGTTAAGTCAACAAACGGCAACACTCACCTCGGCGGAGACGATTTCGATCACGCCATAATCAACTGGATGGTTGCCGAATTCAAGAAGCAGCAGGGTATCGACCTGTCCGCTGACATGATGGCTCTTCAGAGGCTCAAGGAAGCTGCTGAGATCGCCAAGTGCGAGCTTTCAACAACGCAGAGCACTAACATAAACCTGCCGTTCGTCACAGCCGATTCTGCAGGAGCAAAGCACCTGGATATGACCCTTTCAAGATCAAAACTCGAGCAGCTGGTAGATGACCTCGTGGACATGACCGTAGAACCATGCAGGACAGCATTGAAAGATGCGGGTCTGAGCGCATCCGGCATCGACGATGTCATTCTGGTGGGCGGACAGACACGTATGCCGCTTGTTCAGAAGAAAGTTACCGAGATATTCGGCAAGGAGCCTCACAAGGGTGTTAACCCTGACGAAGTGGTTGCAGTAGGGGCGGCCATCCAGGCTGGAGTGCTTTCAGGCGATGTCAAAGACGTTCTGCTCCTCGATGTAACTCCGCTTACGCTTGGCATCGAAACCCTCGGCGGAGTAGCGACACACATCATCGAGAAGAACACAACTATTCCCACCAAGAAAAGCCAGGTGTTCAGTACCGCCGCTGACAATCAGCCTCAGGTCGAGATCATCGTACTTCAGGGTGAGCGGAAAATGGCAGCTGACAACAGAACTGTTGGAAGATTCGTTCTTGACGGAATTCCGCCAGCTCCAAGAGGAATGCCGCAGATAGAAGTTTCATTTGATATAGACGCCAATGGAATTCTCCACGTTGCGGCAAAAGATAAAGCCACCGGTAAAGAACAGAAGATCACAATTGAAGCATCCAGCGGACTTTCCGAGGATGAGATCGAGAAAATGCTGCACGATGCTGAAGCTCATGCCGAGGAAGACGAAAAGAAGAAGGAGATTATCGAGAGGCGTAACCATGCCGACGCGATGGTTTTTGAAATAGAGAAGCAGATGAAGGAATACGGAGACAAGGTAACTCCCGATGACAAATCCCGCCTCGATTCGGCAGTATCAGATATGAAGAAAGCTCTTGAGGGTCAGGATGACGATCTGATAAAGCAGAAATTCGACAGTCTTCAGGAAACCTGGAAACAGTTCGGGGAAGCCTTCTACAAGCAGCAGCAGGCTCAGCAGCAGGCTGCCGGTCCTGAAGGACAGACGGGAGAAGCTGCGGGAGCGGCCGATTCCGGCGGAGACGAAGCCAACACCGTCGATGCTGATTATGAAGTAGTTGATGATTGATGGCTGATCCAAGAAGAAGCACGCTGAAGAGAAGGAACGGAACTTCCACCAGGAAAAGAGATCCTATCCCCAAATCCCAGGAGGAGCCGATCGGCATTCAGGAAGTTCCGGAAGCGGAAAACATGGCTGAAAAGATCGGTACGGAGAATCAGGATCGTGCAGAGAGGTTTGAACCCGATTCGGTCAGACTTCAGTTTCAGGAGAAACTCCTGCGGCTCCAGGCGGAATTCGACAATTACAGGAAACGTCAGGCAAGGGATTTCAGACGGCTCTGCGAGCAGGGCAAGAAGGATCTGATACAGGAACTCCTTGCAGTTCTGGATAATTATCACAGGGCAGAGCAGCTCGTAGAGGAAGGAGGTCATTCTGTAGAGGAGATAACCGATGGCCTGATGAAAACATCCGAACAGCTGGTCAGTATACTGAAACAGGAGGGCCTCAAAGAGCTGGAGGTAGCCGAGGGTGATCCCTTCGACCCGAATATCCATGAAGCCATGCTGGCCGAAAGCAGGGATGGACTTGATCAGGATACAGTTCTGGAAATTTTCCAGAGGGGTTACTCTCTCGGACAGGATCTTCTCCGCCCCGCAAGGGTCAGGGTAGGTAAACCTCTTTCATCTTCTGTAACCGGGGAACAGCCTGAAACCGGAGGGGGAGAATAGAAACCAGTGAATAAAGATCTCTATTCGACCCTGGGGGTAGATGAGAACGTATCACAGGATGAACTGAAGAAAGCTTACAGAAAGCTGGCCAAGAAGTATCATCCCGATGCAAACCCCGGAGATAAGAAAGCCGAGGAACGTTTCAAGGAAATTTCCGAATCATACGATATCCTTGGTAATGAAGAGAAGAGAAATAAGTACGATCAGATCCGGAAGGGCGGCGGTGACTTCTCATGGAGTGATGCCGCCGGTCAGACCGGAAGCTCTTTCGGCGGCGGCGGTCTGGCGGATATTCTTCGATCCATGTTTGGCGGCGGAGGTTTCGGTACCGGCGGCGGGTTTGGACAGAGAAGAACCTCAAAGCACACCGTTGTTGTATCCGTCCCATTCACAACCGCAGCACTTGGCGGAACTGTACGAGCAAACCTGGAAATGCCCTCAATGTGCACTGTATGCATGGGAGCAGGCGGATCGGGCGAGGAAACCTGCAGTCAATGCGGCGGCTCGGGCAGATTGCAGCAGGGTCAGATGGTCATGCCATGTCCTTCCTGCTCCGGCGCAGGTAAAACTTTCAGAGATGTCTGTTCAAGTTGTCATGGAACCGGAGAGGTCATTTCCTCGGAGACTGTTGACCTGAACATACCGCCTGGTTCGGATGATGGATCGGTGCTTCGCCTCGCAACACCTTCCCGGAAGACAGTCATGGTGAAACTAAGGATCAACCCTGACAATTTTTTCAGGAGGGATGGGAGAAATATTCACTGTACGGTTAAAGTCACCGCTCCTCAGGCAGTTCTTGGAACGAAATTGAAGATACGCACGCTGGACGGGAAGATCGTCCTGAAGATCCATCCCGGAACACAGCCTGGAACGGTTCTGAGAATCCCCGGAAAGGGAGTTCCCTACAGAGGAACGAAAGGCGATCAGCTGGTTCATGTGGAGGTTTCGCTGCCCTTGTCCTTATCTGAAGAGGAAAAGGCTATCTGGGAGCAGCTTTCAGGTAAAAAAGCTTGACGCGGGCACTACCGCATATTATTCCAGCAGTATACTTGACACCGATTGTAAGGAGATCTTTTTGAACTACAATTATCTCGTACTATTGATCCCGGGGTTCCTGCTTGCAGTGGCAGGATTTGTAATGCTGGGGAAGAAACTGCATCCGGTGATTACCGGCTTGATATTTCTGACAGGAATAATCGCTCTTGTCCTTGGTACCCTTCTTACATGCGTTCCGGATTTCTTTTCCGGTTAGCAGGTCTGCCCTTATTCCAGCAGTCCGAGTTTCTTGAAATTTTCGACGAACTCCACTACCAGCTCATCACCGGGAAAGATATGGAGAGCATCTTCTGCAATAGATGCCGCCCTTTCCAGAGCATTATCCTGAACAAGCTGACGTATCTGTGATATGTATTCATCACTGGCACCGGATCGTGTCTCTCTCGAATCAGCGACTTCAGCTGCAGGGGAAGTAGTTACAGGCATACTCTCAAGGTCAGAAAGCAGTTCATCCAGACCTGCTGAATCAGGTCTCAGATCGAAAGCCTGACGTACCAGAGTGATTGCTCTTGCAGTTTCCCCAAGCGCGAGCCTTTTTCCGGCTATCCGGATAAGGTTGGCCGATTTGATCTTTGTTTTGAGAATTTCTATCCTTGAACCGACTTCGGGATTATCCGGATCTAATTTTCTGGCTCTCTTCAGATAGGCAATGGCCTTCTGTTGATTACCATTATCGTATTCTCTGTCTGATGCTTCAAACAGTTTAGTGAGTTGATCCTCGGGGGGCATCGATGGTATCCTTTCCTGGTTGTTCTCCATAGCTTCCGCCTCTGGCTCTGGTTTCTCCGGGGGCTGTTCTTCCACTATCCAGGCTTCCTCCAGAACCTCTACCGGTTCCTCCTCCTCTTCTTCTTCTGCTGCTGCGGGGACCTCCGGGGTTACCAGCAGCTCCGGTTCAACCCGTTTCCTTATCGGAGCCTTTTTAGGTGCCGGCTGTTTCTCCTCTTCCAGTTCTGCATCGGCGACCTCCGGGGTTGCCAGCAGTTCCGGTACAGGAGCCTCCTGAGCTGCCGGCGGCGGGTCTTCAGATTCCGTGATCAGAGTTTTTCTGCCGATAGCCTGTATTACCTGGACAAGTACACCATTGTTATCGTCAACATTGACCGCTTTCCTCATGAACTCGAGGGCTTCTTCCCTCTGGTCCTGGAGGAGTTTCTTCTTGGCTTTTCTGACAAGGCTGGCAATAACCTTAACGTTCTTATTCAATACTACCTCCGCAGATTGGCTCAAAGATAATACAACTTCGGACCTTTCGGGAACCATGGCAGTATATCCACAAGGATTCCCGTTCACAAGTGCTAATTGGGACGGAGAGTTTTAGGGGGTCGTATCTTGAATTTTGGCATTTGATTTGCTAAGACATTGACGAATGCCAAAATTCAAGATACGACCCCCTGCCCCCCATCAGATGTTGACTTCGACAGGATTTAGTGTATCATTACTTTTATGTGGAATGATTTGGGGATTATTGCAACCACACTAAAAAAAGTGCTAAAAAGCCGATAGCTCACCCTCAGGCCGCCGGCAGGCGGTTTTCCTTTTTCGGCACTAGAATTGACGAGGTTTATCTTATCATGGGTACAATGTTTACCAGTGAATCCGTTTCGGATGGTCATCCCGATAAGATCTGTGACCAGATCTCGGATGCTGTGCTTGACGCGCATCTCAAAGATGACCCGAATGCACACGTTGCCTGCGAAACCCTAGTAACTACCAATTTCTGCCTTCTGGCGGGTGAAGTGAAGAGCCACTCCAGTGTGGATTATGAGAAGGTTGCAAGGGATACTATCCGCTCGATAGGTTACGAAATCCCGGATCTGGGTTTTCATTTCAGCGAGAATACATACAGAATCAGAATACATTCTCAGTCACCCGATATCGATCATGGTGTGGTTGATAACGAGGGTGCAGGGGATCAGGGATTGATGTTCGGTTTCGCATGCAGAGAAACGGAAGTCCTTATGCCCTACCCTGTTCAGCTGGCGCACAGGCTTCTGGAGCAATTAAGGGAATCACGCAAAGCGGGGGATATCCCATGGGCAAGACCCGATGCGAAAAGCCAGGTGACCGTCGAATACGAAGGACATACACCCGTTTCCATTGATGAGATCCTCATATCCGTTCATCATGCGCCTGATGCCCAAAGAGGTGATATGGAAGATGATATACTGAAAAAGGTTATCACACCCGTGCTGCAAAGATGCAAACCGATTCTGAAATGGAACGGGAAGCTCCTGTTCAATCCATCCGGCCGGTTCGCTATAGGCGGACCTCACGGAGACGCAGGGCTGACAGGAAGAAAGATCATTGTTGATACGTATGGCGGTTCAGGCCGGCATGGGGGCGGAGCGTTCTCAGGTAAGGACGCGACGAAAGTCGATCGTTCGGCTGCCTATATGGCCCGGCATATTGCAAAGAACATTGTAAAAGCAGGTGTTGCTGACAGATGCGAAATTCAGCTTGCCTACGCAATAGGCAGACCAGATCCGGTTTCGGTTATGGTAGAGACCTTCGGAACAGGAAAAACCAGCAATAACGGTTCCATTGAAAAAGCGATAAGGGATATATTCCCCCTTCGCCCCTACAGGATTATTGAGTATCTTGGGCTCAGGAAGCCAATTTTTTCATGCACATCCTCCTTCGGGCATTTCGGCAGGGAACCTGAAGCTGGCGGGTTCTTTTCCTGGGAGAAAACCGACAGAGCCGAGGAACTGGCTTCAAGGCTTCTGTAAACCTCAGGACGGGAGGCGCAGTTGACTGCACTGATGCTATTTGCGGCACTGATTTCTGCCAGCTCACTTGACAGCCTTGATGCCTGCGTGCAGGAAACTCAGGAGCAGATAGCCCTCCTTGAGGAGGAGGGAGCGAATGTATCCACTATCCTTGATGCCATCCACCAGCACATTCTCACCTCCAGAAGTTATTACAACGAGCTGGCGCTGGAAGAGGCGGAAATACTCCAGCAGTTAAGCACTGTTTCCGGTGTGTTCACCTCTGAGGATTCGTTGCGGGAAGCCCTGGTTGAAAGCCTTTCGTCATACATGGTCTACCTGTACTCTCATCGGAACCTCGGAGGGATAGGCAGCTTTTTCGTGGAGGGAGGATTCAGCAGGATGCTGCACCGGCAGGCTTACGTGGATTATCTTGCATCAAAGGCAGCGGGTGAAGTGTTCATGCTCTCGATCAGCCAGGATTCGCTTGGCAGCTTCTGTGATTCACTTGAAATCCTGCTTGTCAACGTGCAGCAGCTCAGGCATCAGATGGAGGAAACGCAGGAGCGCATATACATTGAAGAGGCGCGCCAGGTTACGATGAGGAATCAGATAATGGGAAGGATCGCCGCTGCGCAGGAGTCTCTGGCCGTACTTGAAGACAGGAGAGTAAGCAGGGCTCAGTTTGTAACTCAGCTCAGTACCCGTTCAAGCCCTTCTTCTGCCTCTGTACCTCTTACTGAACCGGACATGAACAGCTTCATAGAGCGCCAGCGGGGCAGCATAACCTGGCCTGCGGCGGGAGAAGTGATCAGGGGATTTGGAATACAGACGAATCCGCAGTACGGGACCGAGACCGTAAGTGATGGAATAACTGTTGTTACTGCTCCATCGCAGGATGTCAGCGCATCGGCACCCGGAGAGGTAATGTTCGCCAGTGAATACCTGAGCATGGGGTATATGGTTGTTCTTGATCACCAGGATGGTTATTACACGATATACGGTTATCTTGGGCAGGTCATGGTCAGCGTCGGTGATGCGCTTAATCCGGGATCTGCGCTTGGCAGATCCGGATCGGTACCTGGAGGCCGGCCGGGATATTATTTTGAGATCCGCAGGGGAGGAGAACCTTTGAATCCCGTGGAGTATCTGCAGTAGATATGGGTATATTGAAAAAGGTCGCAGGTCAGGATCGAGCGGATGAGCTTTTGAGCAGGTCATATTCAAAAGGACGGCTTGCCCATTCGTACCTTTTCGCCGGTCCCTCCGGTGTCGGCAGGCTTACCGCTGCGCTTGAGCTTGCGGCAGCCTGGATGTGCGAGGAGGACAAGGACGGTTACTGCGGCGAGTGCAGGGATTGCATAAGAGTATTCAGATTCGAGCATCCTGATGTGAGACTCACTATTCCCGAGCTTGGAAGCACCAAGCCCGAAGAGATCGCAAAGCTTCTCAAATCAAGAGTGGATGACGGCGTTTCGCCGCTTCGGCTTGCGGGGAACATCAGGATAAGCATTGACCGGATAAGGGAAATGGGAGAGCGGCTCTCAAAAAAGGCTTTCGAGAACAAAGGGCATTTAGAGATCATCACTTATGCGGATACAATGGGAGTGGAGGCTGCGAACGCATTGCTGAAAACACTTGAGGAACCTCCAGACGAAACCGTAATAATACTTATCAGTTCAAAATGGTCTGCCCTGCTTCCTACCGTAAGGTCCCGTTCACACCTCGTAAGGTTCAGGAGGCTTAATGAGGACACTATCAGAGGTATTCTGATGGATCGGCTGGCTCTGGGAGAAGAGGATGCCCGCGATATCGCAAGGGCTTGCGATGGAAGACCCGGTATCGCCCTTCTGAATGCTCTAAACCCGTCAGAGGCGGAGTTCAAGTACGGACCGGAAAATGTCCTGCGGATGATAACCGAATGCAGGTCAGGATGGTCAGCGGTAGCCCTGGCCACTGAGGTTGCACGGAAACTGGGCAGGGAGAGATCCCTTGAGTTCTGCAGAATCATGCAGACATTCATTCATGATCTCAGGAGATGCACTTTTGATAAGGAGCCTGTTGTTCATCCGCCCGGGATCCTTCAGGGCTTCAGTATAGACGAACATGCCTGCGGCTGCGGTGTGGAACTGTTCCGAATGGCTGAAACCAGGATTGCTGGAAACGGTATGCCTGGAGTAGTTCTGGCAGCGGCATTCACCGGTATGTGGAAGAGTATAATCAGATCTGGAAAGGAATCATTGAATTGAGTTATGTGAGTGAGAACGAAAACGGAAGCAGTGATAATTACGATAAGGAGAGATCCAGTGCCATTGAGCTTTTCCGGCTTCTGTTCAGTTCGCGAAGGCTTGACACCTTCATCAACCTTTCAAAAAAGCCTATTTCTGTTGGAGATCTGGTCGTTGTTTCCGCGGACAGAGGGGAAGATCTCGGGATGGTCGTAGCCAAATACGATCCAAGGGATCCTGTAGCTTCCATCAACGGCCATTTTGTGCGGAAAGCTACGCCTGATGACCTTCAGAAGGATCAGCAGAATCGGGAATTCGAGAAAAAAGTGTTGAAATTCTGCATGGAAAGAGTCTCAACAAGAAGCATGGATATGAAGCTTACCAGCTGTGAATCACAGCTGGACAGAAGAAAATTGCGGATTTACTTCACGGCTGACCAGCGGAAGGATTTCAGAGGTCTGGTCCGGGATCTTGCAAGTAAGTTCCATGCAAGAATAGAGATGAGGCAGATAGGTGTAAGGGACGATGCCAGGCAGAAGGACGGCATGGGTTTGTGCGGAAAGAGGTTATGCTGTGCTTCCTATCTGTCGCATTTCAGATCGATTACCCTCAAGACAGCAAGAGAGCAGGATTTGGCGCCAAATCCGTCCAAAGTATCGGGTGTCTGCGGCCGACTGATGTGCTGCCTGAATTACGAAACTGATTTTTACAGAAAGGCCTCCAAACTCTACCCTCAGCTCGGTTCTCGAACAAGGATCGGAAAGAGGGAGGGAAAGATCATCGCAGTTGACATATTCAGAGAGACGGTAACCATTCAGCTGGAGGATGAAGAAGAAAAGGTTATGGACATCGAGAAGTTCCACAGGAGAAAGAAACCTCTCAAGAAACCTCTTGACCAGAAGGAATGAAACAGCACTATTCACCGAACCTGGAGAAACAATGTCAAGATATCTGGTAACAAGCGCGCTGCCATACGCAAACGGTCCGTCACATCTGGGGCACCTGGCCGGGGCATACCTGCCGGCTGATATATACGTCCGTTTTCTCAGAATGTGCGAGGAGGATGTACTGTACATCTGTGGCACAGATGAGCATGGTGTTCCCATAACCATCAAGGCTGAGCAGATGGGAATAACTCCCCGTGAGGTTGTTGACAGGTACCATGATATCATCAAAACGGATTTTGAGCGTTTCGGAATATCATTCGATAATTTCTCCAGAACCGAAAAGCCGGAGCACTACAAGTTTACACAGGAAGTCTTTCTGGAACTGCTTGAAAAGGGATACATAGTTGAGAGATCCATGAAGCAGTTCTACTGTGATAAGTGTAATCGGTTTCTACCCGACAGGTACGTGGGAGGTACCTGTCCGCAGTGCGGCTCGGAGGGCGCCAGAGGAGATCAGTGTGAAGACTGCGGTTCATGGCTGGACGCACTCGATCTGCTGAATCCGACCTGTGAAATATGCGGTTCCTCACCCGACCCACGGGAAACTACACACTGGTTCCTCAGGCTGAATGCTTTTCAGGAATGGCTGGAAGGATGGCTGGGATCCCACGCCGGCTGGAAGAACAACGTGCTTAACTACTGTAGCGGCTGGCTTAAAGATGGTCTTCGGGAGAGGGCTATCACTAGGGATCTTGACTGGGGCGTCCCTGTCCCCCTGAAGGAGGCTGAGGGAAAAGTTCTCTACGTGTGGTTCGAAGCTCTTCTCGGTTACGTGAGCAGTACTATTGAACTGTTCGCGAAAAGGGGAGAACCGGAGGGCTGGAAGGATTACTGGTTTGACCCCGAGACCCGCCTTGTGCAGTTCATCGGGAAGGATAACATAGTCTTTCACGCGCTCATTGAACCCTCCGTTCTTCATGGTCTCGGCAACTACGTTCTTCCATGGAATATTCCTGCCAACGAATATCTTACCATCAATGGACAGAAAATTTCAACAAGCAGGGGAACTGCGATATGGCTGACGGATTACCTGACTAACTTCCCCCCTGACCCCATGAGGTACGCCCTTGCAATAAACGCACCGGAGAATCGTGATGCCGACTTCACATGGGATGAATTCCGGCATAAGAATAATGAGCTCGCAGATGTTTTCGGGAATTATGTAAACAGGATAATGAAGTTCGCTCATAAGACTTTCGAAGGAAAGGTGCCGGTGCCCGGAACAGCGGGACCGGAGGAGACAAAGCTCATGACATCCGCTGCCGCCGCCCGTGACGAGATGGAGGAGCTGCTGCGGAATTTCAAAATCAAGGCAGCATGTCTTCGGGTAATGGACCTGGCAAGAGAGGGCAACAGATACTTCGATCAGTCCGAGCCCTGGAAAACCGCGAAGACAGACAGGGATAAGTGCGCAACAACCATCTATTACAGCATTCAGTTAGCTGACACACTCCGGATACTGTTCGCCCCTTTCATTCCGTTCACCTGCGGGAGAACCGGCAGGATGCTTGGCAGCGATTCGCTGCTGTGGAAGGATGCCGGCGGCGAGAATATTCCGGTCGGACGAAAGCTGGGAGAGCCTGAAATACTGCTTGAGAAGCTCAAGAAGGGTTTTGAGAAAGTTATGCAGCAGGAGGGCGGTAAATCCGAATCAGCCGAACAGGAAACTGATAAGCCTGCTATCAAAGAAACGGTATCCTACGATGATTTCATGAAGATCGACATGAGAGCAGGTGTTGTTAAAGAGGTCAATGATATAGAAGGCGCCGACAAACTTTTCAGGCTTATGGTGGATATGGGTGATCATACACGTCAACTGGTTGCCGGGATGAAACCTTTCTATTCGAAGGAAGAATTGATCGGCAGGAAAGTAGTGGTTCTGGTCAATCTTCAGCCGATCAGGATAAGGGGGGTTGAAAGCAACGGAATGGTTCTGGCATCAGATGATGGAAAGGGCGGCGTTTATCTTCTTCAGCCGGGAAGTGATGCCAGTCCGGGTGATGGCATTCATTAAAAGTCTATGAGAATCTGTGATGTGAACAGTCTGTATTCCGGTGTCGGTGGAGGAATACGGGTTTACCATGACAGGAAGCTTGAATACTTCTCCGAACATCCCCGTCACACCGCTGCTCTGGTTATCCCCGGAAAGGATGACAGCCTCACCCTCAGGGGCGGCACGAGGATATATACACTGCGATCCGTACCTCTATTCAAATCCGGGTACCGCATGATAGTAGACAGCGGAGGTCTAAATTCCGCCCTTCTCGATTTCAGGCCTGACATTATAGAGATTGGAAGCCCCTATCTTCTTCCGGCTCTTACGGTCAGGGCTATGGGCGCTTCCCCGGTTCCAACGGTAGGTCTCTACCATTCGGATTTTCCGGACAGTTATATAGGTCCCTACGCCGGGAAGATATTTCCCGCGAAGTTTGCCGAGCGGCTTCGCAGGATTGCTGTAAACCATGTCAGCAGGCACTACAGCCGTATGACAGCAGTTTTTGCCGCTTCAGAATGCATGCTCGAGAAGCTGTACAAAGCCGGTATAAGAAGACTCTTTCATACTCCTCTGGGAGTTGACACGGACAGGTTTTCCCCGGCTGCATTCTCAAACGGATTCCGAAGGGAAGTCGACGCATCCGAAGGGTGCAGTATCGTTCTGTACCTTGCAAGGCTTCACTGGGAAAAGGGGCTGGATCTTCTGATGGAGGCTTACCCGCTTTTCAGAGATCCCCGCAGGATCAAGCTTGTTATAGGGGGCCGCGGTCCGCACGAAGGTATCGTGAGTGATTTCATCGATAAGTACCCTGAGATCCATCGTCTGCCCTTTCTCAGCGGCAGAGATGACGTTGCACAAGCTATGGCATCCGCCGATGTCTTTCTGGCCCTGGGCCGGTATGAGACATTCGGACTCGCAGGCCTTGAGGCGATTGCGTCCGGTACCGTTCCCGTCTTTCCCGATGTATCCGCTTCGGGTGAAATGGCAGTGTCTCTTGGTCTTCTTCCTCCCTTCGAGTCCGGCAACCCTGAAAGCCTGGCTGACTCCATTTCTCAGGCTGCAGCAATATCCAATAAAGAAACCACTGAATATCTCAGGAAGTACGCCGTTGAGAGGCATTCCTGGGAGGATGTTTTCAGGAAAATTGAGAGTTTCTACGAAAGGATAATGGATGCCTTCGATGAGAAGGACCTTGAGAGGCTGGTTTCACCGGACAGGTGGTGGAAATAATCGTGAAACGACTGCAGCTGACCGTGCATGATGTGACGCCGGCTCATGAAGTGACTCTGAGAAAGATACACTCCGCTCTTGCGGAACTCGGGGCCGGAAGATACAGCATGCTGGTTGTTCCGGACTACCACGGAAGGTGGCCGCTGGACGAATTCCCTGATTTCTGCCGATGGCTTTCAGAGCTGGAAAAAAATGGAGTTGAGATGGTTCTTCACGGTTTTAAGCATATAGCCGGCAGCTCCCCTTTGTCTATCTCAGAGAGGATCAGGTCGGCTCTATACACGAGGGGCGAAGGTGAATTTCTGGGACTTGATGAAAAAGCGGCGGAAAAACTTCTGCAGGAGGGTTGTGCGGCTTTTAAACGGACTCTTGCTCTGGAAGTCAGTGGTTTTACAGCTCCGGCATGGCTGTACAGCAGAGGAACGGTAGCAGCTTTAGCAAAAACCGGATTTACCTTTGCAGAGAACAGGTGGCGTATCTGGGACCCCCGAACAGGGCGGACTGTCCTTAGAATGCCTGCTGTGAATTACGCGGGTGGAGGCTATGTAAAAAGAACTCTTGCGGCATTCTGGGTAACTGTTTCCGGTGTGTTTCTGCGAGGTTCCCAAACTGTAAGATTCGCCATCCATCCCTGCGATTTCGAGAACGATGCAGTGCGGGGAGCGGTCATGAAACGATTGAAAGCCCTTCTGGCAAAACGGCAAACGGTCAGTTTCAGCGAACTGCCCTCTGTGCCATAATGTCACCCGGAAGCTTGATGAGGAGTTCCGGAGGCCCTATAAGCGCGGTCTTCAGGGGTAATAATCTTGCTTATATTCGTGCATGAGGAATGAATCAGATAGTTACGGCTTGAAAGAGGACTGAAAATGTACCTGGGATTTTTGGACATGAATGCTGGTTTCCTGATTATTATTGCCGCAATGATCATAGGTCTGATAGCCAGATCGAAGGTCAGCGGCACCTACAAGCGCTTCAGCAAGGTAAGTACGGAAAGAGGGCTATCCGGCGCCTCTGTCGCGCGGGAAATACTGGACAGCTACGGGCTTGCGAATATCGGTATTCAGGAAATAGCCGGAAACCTTACAGATCATTACGATCCCCGTAACAATATGCTGAGCCTTTCCCGCAATGTGTACAGCGGCAATTCCATAGCGTCTGTAGGCGTGGCCGCCCATGAAGCAGGGCATGCCGTTCAGGACGCTACGGGCTACAGTCCCTTCAAGCTTCGCCAGAAGCTGGTGCCTGTTGCAAACCTTGGCTCCCAGATGCTCTTTCCGCTGATAATAGGCGGATTGTTCTTTCACATGACCGCGCTGTACTATCTCGGAGCCGCGCTTTACGGTGCTGCTCTGCTTTTTCAGCTGGTCACACTTCCTGTTGAATTCGACGCCAGCAGACGTGCGGTAGTATATCTGGAGAGAAGCGGTAACATGACCGGAGCCGAACTGGCAGGCGTTAAGAAAGTTCTGAGCGCTGCATCCATGACCTATGTAGCCGCAGCGCTTGCATCCTTAGGGCAGATGGTCTGGCTGCTGCTTGCAGGGCGGAGAAGGTAATGGGTATAGAAACTCCGTTCATAATAATTATCGTCTTTTTCAGCGTGGTCTGTCATGAGATCGCCCACGGGTACGTTGCGCTTAAACTTGGAGATCCCACCGCTTACAAGATGGGTAGACTGACATTCAACCCTGTTCCCCATATTGATTTAGTGGGAACGATCCTGCTTCCCGCATTTTTCCTCATCAGCAACAGCCCCATCATGCTGGCATGGGCAAAGCCTGTACCGGTTAATCCGGGATTCTTCAGAAACCCGAAGACAGGCATGATGTGGGTCGCTATTGCAGGACCTGCCACAAACTTCGCGATAGCTATCGTACTTACTCTGTTCCTTCATCTCGCTGGCGGCATCCTGCCTTCGATACTGGTGCACAGCCTTGCGATGGGCGCACTTATGAACATCGTGCTTATGGTCTTCAACCTCATGCCTATCCCTCCGCTTGACGGCAGCAGGATCGTGGCGAGGTTCTTAAAGGGACAGGCTCTCCACAATTACAGGAAGCTTGAAAGGTTTGGAATCTTCATAGTGTTTGGACTGTTGTACCTCGGAGTTATCTCAAGTATCCTTTACCCTGCGCTGAATTTTGCCGTCCGTCATCTTGATCTCTACCAGTACCTCAAGCTCTGATACGATTCAACTAACATGATTGGAATGATACCATGATTGGTTTGACTCTGATATTTCTGGTTCTTACAGGGGGTGTCTACGATGAAACACCCCTGACCATCAATCCCGACCCGACATTTGTAGAGGGGACTTACGAGGAGTGGATTTCAGGTCAGCCCCAATACCTGCCCCTCATTGTCACCTCTATCTCAGGGACCGATGGAGCCGATTTTATCCTGATCTTCGAAGAGGGACTTACGGACAGCCTTGATGCCGGTCTGCTTGACCAGTGGACGGCGGATATCGCTTCACAGGGGCTTTCCACCGAAGTTATCGAGGTTACATACAGCACGCCCCAAGAGATGAAAGCGTACCTCACAGACAGATACAACGATGGTCTTGAGGGCGCGGTGCTTGTTGGAAACCTTCCGGCACCATGGAGTGCTCTGGGCGAGACAGATGGGAAGGGTTCGGAAACCTTTCCGAGTGATTACTTCTACATGGATCTTGACGGCGACTGGGAGGATAACTGGATCGGATACCCATTCCTGGCTGTCCCCGGTTCCGACGGGATTTACGATACATTCTACGGAAGCCTCGACCCGGAGATTTACGTCGGGCGGATCAAGGTCGATAACCTGACTGCGGTGGGTGACCCCACCGAGATCCTGAACGATTACCTGGAGAGGATTCATGAATGGAGACTGAACGGCGACCCGGAACCCCTTAACGCGCTCTGCTACGTGGATGACGACTGGATTCCCTGGGCATCTCAATACAAGGCCTCCATGCAATATCTCTATCCCAATACCGAACTTGTGAGTAATGCATCCGCTACTAACGGCACCGATTATCTCGAAAACAGGCTGCCCGGCAACTACGTCTGGATAAGCCCCTTTGTTCACTCGAGCTCCAGCACCCACTTCTGGAGTCCGGGACCGACAACGACATACGATGAACTGATTCCCGCATTGCCGCAGGCTCACTTCTACAACCTTTTCGCCTGTTCGAACGCCCGCTTCACGACCATACACAGCATGGGAGCGGTATACGCTTACTGCACAGCATCCAGCCTTGCATCGGTGGGAAGCACCAAAAGCGGAGCAATGCTGCAATTCACACCCTTCTATTCCCCCCTTGGTTCAGGTTCGTCACTGGGCGAAGCCTACCAGGACTGGTGGGTTTACATTTCCCAGGGCGGTCTTTCTCCGAGTGAGCTGTCATGGCATCTCGGGATGGTTGTGCTGGGCGACCCTACACTTATGCCCGCAATGCATATGCTTGGGATTGAAGGCTCCGGCAGCGGGATCAGTCTTCCGGAGATTACAGTTGCCGGGAATCCCTGCTACGGATCACTTTCCGTTTCCTATCCTGCGGATAACGGCACTCTGGATCTCTACGACACCTCGGGTAGACTTGTTGCTACCGGAAACCTTGAGGATTCAGAATGCACATTGCAGGTAAATTCATTGAACGCAGGTTATTACATTGTCCGGGTTACATCTGAGGATGGTGCCACAGCATCCGCTACTGTAGTAATTCTAAAATAACTTCAGACGGGTAAATTAAGGGGACATGTGCAAAACACATGTCCCCATCTTTGTTAAGGCAGATTTAAAGTTCAGCCCAGCTGCCGGGGTCCTCAGGCAGCTGTTCAAGAATGTCCTCATTGATGAGCAGTCCGAACTTCTCCTCAAGCTCACGAATAACGTCAATCGTGGCCTGCTCCTCCAGCCTGTTCCTGGCCATCAGATGCAGTTGATCCTCAACTTCGGTAAATGTAGAATTCCTTTCGGGGATCACTTCGATCAGCCGGAACATGCACATGAGATCTCTATCGTATAGAGCAAGAGGTCCCATCCAGGTTGTGGTATCTGCAGGATCGATAAGGAAAATATCCTCACCGTAGAATCCGGGAACCTGAGTGACGGACAAAGGCCCGGTTATCTGAGGATAAGCTGAATCGGCAGCAAGGTTCACGAATCCAGGCATTCTGAGCCGGAAATCATACTTTTCATCCTGGGTCAGATGGCGATATACTCTGGCGGAATCCTCATGCATATAGATAGCCTGAAGAATTCTCTTTTCCGGAACAGTGAAGGGTTCCTCCAGATTTTCAAACAGATCTTCCATGTACTCGGCGGTAACTGTCACTGTGGACTGAATCCTGTCTGTGTAGAATTCTTCGGATGCGATCTCAAGGAGATACTTCTCCGATTCTTCGCGGAGGGCATTGACGAATTCAGGAGATTCGTTTTCGAGAAGATCAAGGCTGTAGAAGTTGAAAAGCAGGAGGTCGACGAATCCATCCATCCAGACCGTATTGGCAGGACTCAACATTTGATGATTCTGGCTGTAAGAAATCTCGCCCCTCATCTCTTCAGCTGTTATGCTGCCAAGGTCTGAGGAGAAAACAACGGTTTCTCCATTCGGGAATTCAGCCTCCCCGGAGTAATAAAGCACTAACTGCTCCAGAACCATTGAATCCAGGCTGAGATTGTAATCGGTATGGAAGGACTGTTTAAGGCTATCCTCCATTTCCTGGTATCTTCTGGTTGCTATCGCAGATGCTGCACTTGATCGAACCATCACTGTATCCGAAAGAGCCTGGAGAATAAGCGAAGAATCCGCTGTCACGATGGAATCCAGTCTTATCTCCATTCCGCTTTCCATTATTCCGGCTTCACCGAATGAAAGGGAATCAAGCAGTCTGATCAGATCTGCCGGCAGGAGCGGGAAGTGGACGGGGCCTAACGTTGCCTCGGAATCGGTGCCGGGATTTATCGTATAAAGGACATGTCTGCCAAGGTAGCTTAAGAAGAAATCTATTTCATCATCTCCGATGGTTTCCAGTTCCCTCTCGTAAAGCAGTTTCCTTCCTGCTTCGCCCAGCTTCGCATTCAGCCAGGCCGCTCTGGATAAGAGCAGAAGGTGATCATCCATGTATCCCGAGTCCGCAAGTTCCAGCTGGAGAAGGACTTTTCGGCCGTAGGTAACTATGTACTCACCGATGGTATTATCCTTGGAATTGAACTGATCTCTCTGACTGTCGCCAAGCTGGTTCCAGGCTTCACCGGCCTCACCAACAGAAATCGTGTCTTCCCCGACCACGATGAGCCATGTTGTCCTGTCGACGTTTGGACCGCCGCATCCTGCGGTAAGTAGCAGGATAGTTATCGTAATAAATGCTGCTGCCGATGGACTAATAAATCTCATTATTTCCACCTTTCCAGTATGTCCGCTTCGCAACGATCTGTATACAGGCTGCATCAGAGGACTGTGTTTGGTCTATACTCGCCAAACGCTTCACGGAGTACACCGCATATTTCACCAAGCGTAGCGTAGGATCTCACGGCATCCAATATGGGAGGCATGAGGTTAAGAGATGAATTTGCGGCCTGCTCAAGAGCATTCAGGCAATCGGATACCGCGCGGTTATCACGGTTTTCCCTGGTGTTTTTCAGTTTAGCGAACTGGGATTTCTCAACCGAGGGATCAACCCTCAGCAGTCCCTCCGGCGGCTGTTCTTTAACAACGAAACTGTTTACCCCTACAACTATCCGCTCGGAATTCTCGATCTCCCGCTGGTATGTATAGGCCGCATCCTGGATCTGACGCTGCGGGTATCCCTCTTCCACTGCCTGAACCATTCCGCCCAGAGAATCTATTTTTTCTATATAATCTATTGCCTCGGTTTCTATCCTTTCCGTCATCTCCTCTACAAAGTAACTGCCTGCCAGCGGATCTACCGTATTGCATATCCCTGACTCCTCAGCGACGATCTGCTGGGTTCGCAGAGCAATGCGCACAGCGTGTTCCGATGGCAGCGCAAGGGCTTCATCCCTGCTGTTCGTATGAAGGCTCTGAGTCCCGCCGAGCACAGCCGCCAGGGTTTGTATTGCCACCCTTACAATATTGTTATCGGGTTGCTGAGCAGTAAGTGTTGAACCGCCCGTCTGCGTATGGAACCGGAGCATCAGGCTTTTTGCTTTGCGTGCGCCGAACCTTTCTCTCATTATCTTTGCCCAGAGTCTCCGAGCCGCCCTGAACTTCGCAACCTCCTCCAGAAGATCATTGTGAGCGTTAAAGAAGAAACTGAGCCTTGGTGCGAAATCATCCACCGCAAGCCCCGCTTCCATCGCTGCGTCAACGTATGCGATTCCATCCGCTATGGTAAAGGCAACTTCCTGCGAGGCTGTGCATCCTGCCTCCCGGATATGGTAGCCTGAAATGCTGATAGTGTTCCACATCGGAATATTCCTGTTGCAGAAACTGAAAATATCGGTGATAAGTCTCATGGAGTGACCGGGGGGAAAAATGTAAGTTCCTCTGGCCATGTATTCCTTTAGTATGTCGTTCTGAATTGTACCTCTGAGTTTTCCGGGGGAAATGGACTGCTTTTCAGCGACGGCTATATACATCGCCAGCAGAACAGCCGCCGGCGCATTGATGGTCATGGATGTTGAAACGCTGTCCAGTGGAATATCTTTGAATAGTAACTCCATATCAGCCAGACTGTCGATAGCAACGCCCACTTTCCCTACTTCTCCAGCGCAGAGCGGGTGATCGGAATCGTATCCTATCTGCGTCGGTAGGTCGAAGGCTACTGAAAGCCCCGTCTGTCCCTGTCCCAGCAGGTAGCGGTATCGTCTGTTGGATTCCTCTGCACTTCCGAAACCGGCATATTGGCGCATGGTCCAGAAACGGCCCCGGTACATAGTTGGCTGAACTCCCCTTGTATAGGGATACTCCCCGGGAAATCCAAGCTTCTCAAGATATTCATCCCCGGGGCTATCCGGGAAATAAACCCTCTCAACGGGATCTCCGGAGCCTGTTGTGAAAACTTCCTTCCTTTCGGGGAACTTTTCAAGTCCGGGGTTGAGGATATTCTCCTCCCAGGCCTTTTTCTCCTTATCAAAACCGCTTTTACTCATTAACGAACCAGTCCTTCGGGATTGTAGGTCTTTGCTGTTTCCTGTTCCAGGAGAACACGAAGGGCCCCGAGAGCCAGGGCCTCCATCTCTTTCTCACCCGGATATACAAGCACATCAGCTATGAATTTAACGCGCCCGGTTATCCAGTCGATGAAGCTCCTATCATAAGCAATACCGCCTGTAATTACTATTGCATCAACATCTCCCTCGAGAACTGCCGAGAGAGCGCCTATCTCCTTGGAGATCTGGTATGCCATTGCTCTGTAAACCAATTCATACCTGCTGTTACCATTCTTAACTTCCTCTTCGACTTTCATCATGTCGTTGGTTCCCAGGTAAGCCACTATCCCGCCTGCGCCTTTGATCATGCGTTTGATCTCTGCATGGGTCCGCCTGCCGCTGAAACAGAGTTCAACCAGATCTCCGACCGGGAGGCCTCCTGACCGTTCCGGAGTAAAAGGTCCGTCTCCGTTGAGAGCATTATTGACATCGATCACTCTGCCCCCCCTGTGAGCCCCGACTGAAATCCCTCCGCCAAGGTGAACCACTATCAGATTCAGATCGCTGTAATCTCTGCCGAGATCGGCTGCTGCCATTCTTGCGACTGCTTTCTGGTTCAGTGCATGGAGGATCGATCTTCTGGGAAGATCAGGATGACCGGAGAACCTGGCGAGCGGTTCCATCTCATCGACAACAACAGGGTCAACGATAAAAGCGGGACACCCGGCAGTAACCGAAAGCTCCCTTGCGATAGGAGCTCCGAGGTTGGAAACATGCTCTCCCTGAACCCCTTTATGCAGATCTTCGATAAGCCTGTCATCTATGGAATAGGTTCCCCCTTCAATAGGGTATAGAACCCCTCCCCGTCCGACTATGGCATCGAATGCTGAAATTTCGAAATCGGCGTTCCGCAGGGCGTTCAGTATAACGCCTTTTCGGAATTCGTACTGGTCGAAGATATGACCGTACTCCGAAAGCTCATCCTGTGAATGGGTAAGCTTGGTTGACCAGACTTCCCTTTCATTCTCAAAAACAGATATCTTTGTTGAGGTGGAACCGGGGTTGATGGCTAGTATCCTGTAGGTGTCTGGCATTCTACTCCTATCTTAATATGCGTATATACTCCAGCAGAATACTAACTCACGGAAGCTGTATTGCCAAGAATATGAAAATCCACAATTCTGCAGTCATTGATGAATTGAAGCTTGTCCGGAAGCGTATGGAGAGGCTGGGAGAAAGCTTCAGGCTATCAAAAGAGAGTGCCCTTGAGGATCCGGACGCAGAAGCGCTGGAGAAGCTCAGGGAACGCTCAAAATCCGTCTATCAGATGGAGATCGCCGAGTGTTTGAGAGATGTAAGAAGGCTGAAGCTCCTCATCACTTCGGATCAGTCGGGAATGGAGGCAGCCGATGACCTCGCTGAGCTGTGCAGGAAAGAAGGTGAGAGCCTTTTCGCGCATCTGGTGTCGACACCCAACAGACTGATTCGTATTTACAAAGCGGGCGGGTAATCTCCGTTCCTGTTTGTTTCAGTATATTACCGCTTCCAAACACGAAAGCATTTGAAGGGATTCCCATGAAGAGCATAAGTGATAATGGTCTGAGAGGTCCTGTATCGGCGGCGGAGCTGGAAAATATGACCGGGGAGATCGTAACGATTCACGGTATGATTCAGAGGATACGCCGTCTGGGCTGGGGCGCGTTCATCATTCTACGCCGGCATGACGGTCTTCTGCAGTGCGTAATGGGAAACGAGGGCAACGAGGAAATCCTCGACAAACTGGAAGTTGAACAGTCGGTTGAGGTTACAGGAACTGTGAAAAAGGCTCGAATAAAGGATACCTCAATTCATCCCAATACCGTCGAGCTGCATCTGGATTCTATTGAATTCATCTCCCTGCCCGCTGAACTGCCCCCTGTGGATATGACTAAGAAAGTGCTGGATCTTCATATCGATACCAATCTCGATCTGCGACCCCTCAGTCTCAGACATCCGATGGAGAGGGCCAGACTGAAAGTTGCGGAAACGTTGGCGTCTGCTTTCAGAAACAGCCTGACCGGGATGGGTTTCACCGAAAT
This sequence comes from Candidatus Fermentibacterota bacterium, assembly GCA_003644925.1. Classification (GTDB taxonomy): domain Bacteria; phylum Fermentibacterota; class Fermentibacteria; order Fermentibacterales; family JCC-6; genus Aegiribacteria. Next base: position 5,899 of record QNDS01000008.1, on the reverse strand, counting down.
AAGAACCCCGAAGATCTGCTCGGCAGGCGCTGAAGGCGGAGCGAACATTTTCAAGATACAGTACTTCGACCGCGAAGCGTTCCTGGCCCAGTCACCCCAGTTCTACAAGCAGATGGGAGTAGGGATCTTCGAGCGTGTATTCGAAGTAGGACCTGTATTCAGGGCGGAGCCTCATCAGACATCAAGGCATATCAACGAGTACACATCCCTTGATTTTGAGATGGGTTTCATATCAGGTTTTGAAGAGATTATGTCCGTTGAAATAGCTATTTTAAGAGACTGTATGGAAGCATTGAAAAGAGAGTGCTCCGTTGAACTTGAAATGCTGGGTGCGGATCTCCCGGTGATATCGGAAACCATTCCATCGGTAACCCTTGAGGAGGCGCACCGTATCACGAAGGAGATCAGCGGGAAGGATAACACCGGAGAGCCGGACCTTGATCCTGAGGAAGAGAAATTACTCTGTGCCTGGTCACTTGAGAAATGGAATTCCGAATTCCTTTTCGTTACCCATTTCCCGACGGAGAAAAGACCCTTCTACACCATGGATGATCCTGATAACCCGGGCACAACTCTCGGTTTTGACCTGCTGTTTCGGGGTCTTGAAGTGACAACCGGCGGGCAGCGGATACATGATTACGATGTCCAGGTCGAGAAAATGAAAGCCTTCGGGCTTGATCCGGAGTCCTTCAAGAGCTACCTGCAGGCTCACAAGTACGGTCTTCCTCCCCACGGTGGTCTTGCTATCGGCCTTGAGCGGCTAACCGCAAGAATACTGGGAGTTGACAATATCCGGCTTACCACCATGTTTCCCCGCGATGTTAAAAGACTTACACCGTAAATCACAGATGAAATTACAAACTGGTGACTTCGAGTAATCCATATCGTAGGATAGTCAAATGCGTTACTACGATCTGAAGCAATCCTAACTAAGGCAGGTTGATATGAAGCAATTCATATTTCAGAAATCGAGGTTGAAAGAACTTATTTCATACCTGATAAGCGCGTATCCAAGTGTTTATGCGCCCGTTCCCAGGGGGAAGCATTTTGTTTTTGACAAAATCACAGATCCCTCGAACGTGGAGTTTAAATACATAAGAACGATACTTCCTCCCAAAAAATATCTCATGCCTCAGCATGAAGCTCTGGTGAATTTCACGCTGACGGAGAATCTCGAGTTCAAAGAGGAACTTGTTACTGACAGACAGGTGATCCTCGGTGTTCGTCCAGGAGACATAAGAGCTATCAAACTCCTTGATGATGTGATGATGAACCGGAATAAGGATAGAAATTACATCGCAAGGCGGGAGAACACCATAATCATCGGTATTGATGGCATCCCTGATGAATACAGCTACGAGGATTCCGTTATGGACCTTAAGGTCGAAGAGGGTTTTGATATCTTCATGACCGACCTTGGAAACATGATCCTTGTGGATGTTGCAACCGAAGAGGGAATGAAGATCATCAATTCCATCGAACATGAACCTGCAACTGAAAGATATCTCAATCTTCGGGAAAACACTCTCAATTCACAGCGAGAGATGTTCACTGCCAGAATTGACATCCAGGCGAAACTTCTTCCGCTGGCCCTTGAAGGAAAATGGGACCACCCGATCTGGGAGGAAATGGGCAGGAAATGCCTTTCCTGCGGTCAGTGTATTCTTGTCTGCCCAACCTGTTACTGTTTCAATGTTACAGATGACATGGCATTGTCCATGGAAGAAGGCACCAGAACCAGACACTGGGACGGATGTCAGCTTGCGGACTTTACCCTTGTCGGACACGGAGAGAACTTCAGAGACAATGCAGCCGCGAGGATAAGACACAGGTTCCACAGGAAATTCAAATACCATCTGGATGTATTCTCCGAGATCTTCTGTACAGGCTGCGGCAGATGCTGGGAAACCTGTCCCTCAGAAATTAACCTTGTTGAGATAGCAAACGCACTGTCCTCAGAGGAGGTGGAATAATGCCTGCTATCACAGAGAATTCCTATGTGCCTTTGATCTCTACCATCAAATCGGTACAGGACCTTACTCCGACCGAGAAGGTTTTTGAGGTAGAGCTTCCAGGCGGCAGGCAGCTCAATCATGACCCCGGTCAGTTCGTTCAGCTTCTTGTTCCGGGTATCGGTGAGGCTCCCATATCGATCTGCTCTTCACCGACGGATAACAATTTCCATCTTACAATAAGGCGCGTGGGTGATGTTACAACCGCCATCCACAACATGAAGGAAGGCGACAAAGTCGGCATCCGCGGTTCTTTTGGGAATGGCTTTCCTGTTGAAGAGATGAAAGGCAACGACGTTTTGATCATCGCCGGAGGAATCGGGCTTGCCCCTCTGCGTTCCGTGATTAGATACATCCTTGCAAACCGTACTGAGTATGGTGAATTCACCATCCTTCACGGGGCAAGGACACCATCTGACAGACTCTTCAAGGATGAGCTTTCAAGATGGGCTGATTCCTCCGAGATCAACCTGCTTGAAACTGTAGATCATCCGGACGAGAGCTGGAGCGGACATTCCGGTGTTATAACTACACTTTTCAAAGGTCTGACAGTTGATCCGAGCAGGACTTATGCCCTGGTCTGCGGACCGCCCGTCATGTACCGATTTGTCATTCTTGAGTGTCTGGGCAGAGGAATCCCGGATAAACAGATCCTGGTTTCCCTTGAGAGACACATGAAATGCGGTCTTGGTAAGTGCGGTCACTGCCAGATCAACGGAGTCTACACATGCCAGGACGGTCCGGTGTTTACCTTCAACCAGGTCAGAAACCTTGAGGAGGCATTATGAGCAAGCCGCGTATCGCTTTCTTCGATTTTGCATCCTGTGAGGGTTGTCAGCTTGAAGCGATAAATTTCGTTGAAGAATTCCTTGTACTGCTTGGACATGTGGATATTGTTCAGTTCAGGGAAGCAATAACTGAAGCCGAATGGGATATCGATGTGTCATTCGTAGAAGGATCAATCACCCGGGAACAGGATATTCCCAGGCTCGAAGAGATCCGGGAGAACTCAAAGGTCGTTATCGCGCTCGGTGCATGCGCATGCACCGGAGGTGTGAATGCCATCAAGAACACACGTCCTCTGGAGGATGTCAGGGCGGATGTTTACGGTGATAAGAAGGACTGGTTCCCGACGTTTCCTACAAGGCCGATCGATCAGGTAATCAAGGTTGATGGGTACATATACGGATGCCCGATAGATCGAAACGATTTCCTTAAGAATGTTCAGCTCATTCTTCAGGGCAAAATGACCCTGAGACACAATGATCCTGTCTGTGTTGAGTGCAGACTTAAGGAAAACGAGTGCCTTCTCACTCTCGGAAAACCCTGCATGGGTCCGATAACAAGAGGCGGATGCGGTGCTATCGATCCCACGTTCGGTCATCCATGTACCGGTTGCCGGGGTCTTGTGGACGATCCGAACGAGAATGCTGCAATGGATGTTCTGGCTGAAAATGGTCTGACAGTTGAGGACATAAAAAGCTACATGACTATCTTCAACGCCTTCAGACCGGAGGATATACAATGAGTAAGAATATTGATATTCATGTCCATCATGTTACCCGGGTTGAGGGCCATGGGGATGTATTGCTGAATGTGAAGGATGGCAGGGTCGAGCATGTCGCTCTGAATATTGTTGAGGCCCCGAGGTTTTTTGAAGGAATGCTCAGGGGGCGTGCACATTATGAGGTTCGGGAGATCGTATCACGGATCTGCGGTATCTGTGCCTGCGGTCATGCGCTCGCTTCAGTTCGCGCATCCGAGGCGGCGCTTGGTATCGAGCCAAGCGAACAGGTGGTCGACCTCCGAAAGATCGTGCTTGCCGGTGAAAACCTTTCCTCCCACTTTCTACACATTTTCTTCCTGGTTGCACCCGATCTGTTTGGTGTTAAATCCGTACTGCCGCTTGCCACCACTCACAGAGACATCGTCGTCAGAGCTCTTAAGCTTAAGAAGCTTGGAAACGATGTTTCGGACGTAATTGTCGGCAGACATGTCCATCCGATCACGCTGGATATCAAGGGATTTACCGTTCTTCCATCAGTTTCCGCTCTCGCGGATGTGCAGAAACAGATCATTGAAATGATCCCGGAAGTTGTAGACACGGTTGACCTGATAGCGTCTGTTGCAGGTGGAATCCCTGACTTCACAAGAGAAACCGAATACATTTCGCTCGGACCTGTGAGCGGGAGTACCGAATATCCATTCTACGATGGCGTTATAAAGTCATCGGAGGGTATCACTTACTACCCGGCTGAATACAGGAAAGTGACTAACGAGTTCATCATCCCGGATTCTACTGCCAAACATTGCAAGCACTTGCGTGATTCGTACATGGTTGGCGCATTAGCCAGATTTAATAACAACTCTGACCTGCTCCACCCCGAAGCGAAAAAGGCGGCAGAGAAACTCGGTATGATCGCGCCCGTCCATAATCCATACATGATAACTCTTGCGCAGCTCATCGAGACCATCCATATCATGCATGACACAGTTGAGATTATAGATAAGATCATCAGGCGCGGAATAAAGGATGAGGATTACACCTACCAGCCAAGGGCTGGAACCGGATCAGGTGCAGTAGAGGTTCCCAGAGGAATCCTGTTCCATCATTACACGTACGACAGCAAAGGAAGAATCGAGTACGCGGATTGCGTTATTCCAACTACCCAGAATCTCGAGAACATCGATCAGGATTTCAGGAAGCTCGCACCGACAATCCTTGATAAATCCGAGGAGGAGATTTCACTTCTGCTTCAAATGCTTGTTCGCGCGTATGACCCGTGCATCTCCTGTTCTACACATCAGCTGAATGTGAGATTCAAGTAAGTGGGACTTCTGGTTGTAGGCCTGGGGAATATTCTGCTTAAGGATGAGGGAGTGGGCGTTCATGTAGTCAACTCCCTTCGGGATCGTCCATTGCCCGAAGACGTTACGTTGATGGATGGCGCAACCATGGGGGTTGATCTATTGAACGATATTCTGGAATCAGACAGGGTTATTATCGTCGACTCTGCGCAAATGGATGTTTCTGCAGGTGAATACAGGACATTCGGGATTTCGGAGATCGAAGACGGAGCCCATTTTCCGAACTACTCCCTTCATGACCTTACTTTCGCGGAAACAATCGCACTTGGCGGTATCATCGCCACTCTTCCCCCCATCAGGATAATAGGTATCCAGCCGGAGAGCATCGAGCATGGCAATGAACTTACAGGTACACTGAGAAAAAATTTCAATGAATATGTTGACCACGTCCACAACACAATAATGAGTTTCGGTAAGGAGGAAACAGATTGAGCAAGAAAGTACTGATAATAGACGACGATGTTGATGTCGTTGAGGCGATGAAGATCGCACTCGAATCTGTTGGTTACGAGATCGAATCTGCGGGAGATAGTGATGACGGGTTTGTTAAACTGCTCGAATTCAAACCGGACCTCGTGATCCTTGATGTGATGATGACCACTATCACAGAGGGTTTCAACGCCGCATGGGAAATCAGAAGTACAGACGAGAACAGCCGATTCAAGGACTTCAGGGATATTCCTATCCTGATGATATCAGCTGTATCCTCCGAGCAGAAAATGTTCTTTGATCCTAAGAAGGACGAAGATTTCCTGCCGGTCAATGAATTTGTCGAGAAGCCGATCGCACCAAGGGCTCTCATCGAAAAGGTGCAGGGACTCATCGGCTGATACCTAATGGGGTCGTATCTTGAATTTTGGTGTTTTCTCTATTGATTATTCTGAAGATTCTTTGGTGCCAAAATTCAAGATACGACCCCACTAGGTGTTCTGTTGACATTGACATTTATCATACACCCACACATTAATATCCTAGCATATTGTACGATTATTTCCGAGTTCGGTTGTAAGAAATACATG
>QNDS01000007.1 GCA_003644925.1 Candidatus Fermentibacterota bacterium | reverse complement strand
TGGGGAAGCGGGATCAACGAGAATGCCGCAATGCTGGTCCCGTCCAACTACATCAGCTAATCCGGGGAGCCTCGAGGCAACGACGGGCAGCCCTGAAGCCATGGCCTCGACTGCTGCTATCCCGAAACCCTCCCTTGCTGAAGGCATGAAGAATACATCAGCCTGTTTCATCAGGGTTGGGATATCGCTGATCTCCCCTAAGAATCTTACTCTTTCCGAAACGCCAAGCTCCTGAGCATGGTTTTTCAGCATCATTTCAAGCTTACCTGCGCCTGCAATAAAGTACTGCAGATCAAATTGGCTTCTGGTGCACAGAAGAGAAAAAGCTTCAATTGCTGTGTGATAATTCTTTGCTTCCGTCAGCCTTCCGACTGAAAGGACGGTTTTCCGGTCATTATACTGCGGGGGAGGTTTCCCGCTGAACTCATTCAGATCAATTCCGTTGAAAATCACTTCCAGTTTACCTGATACCTCCGGAATCCAGCGTGCAAGTTCGGAAGCAGCTGCGCTGCTTACACAGATAATCCCGCTGAATTGCTTATAGAACCATCGGTCGACAAGCCTGCCGAATAGCGTTCCTCTTCGCCTGTTGGCCGTACTGTGCTCGGTTGTTACTAACTGTGCCCTGAGGGACATTGCCTCGGGAAGAAAAGCTGTAATAAACTGCGATGGAAAAAGGTGTGCATGAAGGATATCGGCTTCACAAAGGTCCAACTCATCCTTCAGATCCAATAGAGATGGAACAACGAAAGGATTGTAGGGTGTACTGAACCCGAGAGAGAATGCACCCTTCTCCGTCCATCCTCTTTCTTCCCCTGCAAGGGAAAGAAGAATACTGTCATGATCCCGCTCAAGGTATCGCTGATGGAGACCCAGGGCAAGTTTTTCTGCTCCGCCCATATGCAGATTATTGATTATCTGAAATATCCTCAAGCGGTTCCCCCCCCCGGAATCCAGAATGGATCAAATTGATATCGAACAGTTCACATATAAATCTATAGCAGGCTGTCGGGAATGGGAAGTTCGGAAGATTATAACCGAAATGGTGCCGGGGGACAGAATCGAACTGTCGACACACGGATTTTCAGTCCGTTGCTCTACCAACTGAGCTACCCCGGCACCGGAAGAGCCAATTTACGAAAACAGATTCAAAAGGTCAAGCTGTGAATCGGGGTCGGGTCTTTCAGGCCCGACCCCTTTCTTCTACGCTACTCTATAAGATGCAGCCAGTCACCCAGCAGATACTGTATTCTGCCAATCAGCAGGCTGATTCTGCCCATAATGGTAAAACCAAAAGTGGCGCCGAAACCGAGCATGATTACCCAGATACCGATCTTCGAACCGGTACCGAAGAACAGCCCTTTGTGCGGCTTTGAGAAGAAGAAGTAGATGAGAGCCGCGAGTGTTCCCAATATCATTACGATATTCCCCAGAACCTCGGTCCAGGGCATGCCACTTGAGTACAGGGGCACCATGGCACCCTCCAGCTGACGAAGCACGTTCGCTTTCATGATAAGAGGGAAACTGACACCCATGGCCGTTCCCATGTAGAAGCCTATGGGATATCTGGACAACCAGGATATCTTGGGAATGAACCTTGTTATGTACAGAAGTCCTAGAATTCCAGGAATGAGGAGTATCCAGTGATTTCCGCTAAGAAGGGGATCGATTAGTCTTGGTTTCACGGTTATCTGGTATGTAACGGCCATTGCATATCCCGATGATATGCCCACCACAAGATGCTCCGCAAGCCTGTAGATGGGATTCTCCTTGTAAAGGAAGGAGTAGATGGCAAGCGTAAAAAAGGCGCCTACCCAGATGCCTATTGTATCATACATTTCCTAACTCCCTCCCTTAAGCAGGGTCTTCTTATGAAAACCTCCCGCAAAGAACGCAATGTTACCCATTATGATCAGCAGAATTATAAGGATGTGTGCTGCTGACTGGACATCCATCCCGGTGAACGCCTTATCGGTGGTGGGTGTAATACCGTTCTCGGTTAGAAGTACCTCGTATTCGGCGGCTCCTCGCAGACCTCCCATCTGGCCTATTACCTGTCCAGACTGCAGGTACGGAAAGTAATCCGTAGCCATGACGGCTGTCAGGCCGAAAGCAATTGGCAGCCCTATCTTTTCCCGGGCATAGGTGACCCACCAAACGCAGGCACCGGAGCCTGAACTGGTAAGAGCCAGGTCTATTTCCCTGAGGCTCTTGTGTTCACGGAGCATTGGCATTTCCCCGGTGGAGTTTCCATGTGCATCGACCGGGTACTGCGTTTCTATGGAGACGGTCATTCCAAGTATCACAAGGTTGAAGACCGGAGCGTAGCCTAAGGCTGCGTAATCCCTGCCTTCGAAAACCCAGCCCATAGCTCCATCCGGAAGCTGGTTCCCCTGGTTCTCCCAGGCCTCAATCAGCTCATACTTTCCTGTAACTCCCGCCTCGCGAAGATCCCTCCAGTCATCGAAGAAAACTTCCTGATAGAATCCTACCGTAGTTGGATTGAATACATACTCCATTGCGGCAAGCATCATTCCATGATGCAGAGGATAGTTCGCGGTCATGAAAACCGGAACATCGTTGTGAAACGCATGGCGCATTACGCCAACTGCCATGGGCATGTTCTCAGCCTGTGTTCCGGGGGCAAAATCGAAACTGATGAAGATGGCATTATCGGGACCAAGTTCATTGACATAGTCGAAGATACTCTCGACCTCCATTGTAGTAGTCACAGGCAGTCCGAAATTGATGAAGAACGGTACTATTGATACTATCCCTATTCCAAGGAAGATCCAGCGCCGGTCTATATTGAGCATTCTTTCCCAGATATTCACGGCACTCACCTACTTCCCTGCTCCGCCGAGCCAGTTGCGCTCGACGCCGAATATTATTTTTAAATTAGTTGCGAGCATACCGAACCCGACACCAAGCATTATGGCCCGTTTAGCCGCAAGGTTCGGGTATCGCAGAATCCAGAGACCCGTTTCGGGTAACCATTTGCCTAACAGTTCTCCGACTGGCACCTGCCCCAGCATAACAATCACAGCCGCAAGCAGTAACACCGTGGCGAGTGCCGATTTAGCCCTGAATGCCCTGAAGGCAGCGCTTGCGATGTAGAATGCAAGCAGGCTGAACATGGTCGCCTGTATGGAGACCTGCACGTGCATGAAGAAGAAATGGAAGATACTGGGCGAATCCATGCCTCCGCCAAGGGATTGCGGTAGTATGTGCGCAAGGATAGGCATCCCGAACAATGGTATCAGAACGGCATAACTGTACTGCCAGTTCTTTGCTTTTCTCCGTATCTTGTGTGAATGAATTCTTGTGAGGCTTCCGACTCCGAGTACAAGCGCGAACGCAAGAATTATTGGAGTCCAGTCCGTATAGTATGCGAATATGGTTTGCGATATCTGGTGTGGAATAAAATACTGCAGGATCATCAGTATTCCGCCCACCATTACAATCATAAGTGGAACAGTTCTTTTCACTGCTCTTTCTCCTTTCTGGTGGGCTTACTCCATAATAGGACTTGCAACAAGGTCACGAAGCCAGTCCAGGATGTGAGTGTTTGCAACAACGTCAATAATTCCGAAAACCAGCGCCAATGTAATGAAACCCATTATGATAGCCTTGCAGGCATCCTGTCCCTTCAGGGCGCCTATCTGTTTCGGTTCCCGGCCAAGGTACGCGCTTGCTGCATAGAGCTCTTCACCAATAAGTGTGTAATCACAGGTGGTTATGAAGAATGGCAGCTGGGTAACTGCATCGGTTCCAGCTATCTGGATTGCTCCAGAGAGGGAACCGGTCTCGGCAAGCAGAAGCGATTCTGCATAGAACATTCCGAGGTAGAAATTGGTGGCCGGTTTCTCTCTCATCATAATGCCGTTTACTCCCGCGACGTAAGCGAACTGGCTGGTGGTGAGGAAGAAGACCGAATCCGGATCGAACGCATCTGGACGTCCGGCTTCAAGATAAGCCTGTTTAACCACTTCCTCGGCAACCGTAAATACGATTGGATCACGGTTGGGTACAATGAGCGGCGTCTGATACTGGGCTATCTTCTTGGCAACTCTTCCCAGAATGGTGAGGCTGGCGATGGTTGCTACGTCTGCGATGGAGGAAATCCCGGGTACGTAGAGTATAGGTTTCCCCATTTCGGTTGCCCGGCCGATGGCCTCATCGATTGCTTCTATACCAGCGATGGGCCGCATGTACATCTTTATACCCCTCTGGGCTTTTCCAAAGTAGTAGAAGATGAGAACAATGAATAAGATGCTTGCAATAAGAACCCTTGTTTTGCCGGTATGGTAGATCTCACCTGCAGAGACAGCACCGGCTTCGCAGACGGGTCCGAAGTATTCTTCGCCATCAACGGTTACAGATGCAATCCTGTACTCGTACAGAACTCCAGGTTCGATCGGATACTCGGGATCGTAACCATCGATGAACTCCCGCGGATCATCCGCAGGGATAACCTTGACGAGGTTCCAGTTTTCCTCCCCGACAATACGCCGGTAAACGTTGTATGCGAAGATACCATCTGTATAGAGCGGTTGCTCGAAAGATACCAGCAGCTGGTCTCCCGCATCGTTGTCCTTATCCTGCACTGTAACAGCGCCGGGAGCATCAAGCCAGGAATCCGGTTCCTCCAGTTGTTCTTCTGCTGCTGGTGTCAAGATTTCGTCAACGCCCTGAGCAACTGACAAAGCAGGCAGCAGAAGGAGAATCATGAGGGCTGGAACAACTATCCAGTTTTTCCGCATGGATCCACCTTTCAGTTGAATGATCTTATTCTTTACTCGAAAAATTCGTTAATCTTACGGGCCACTTCAGCGCCCACACGCTTTGAAGCGGCGGCGCTTCCTGCACCGATATGAGGTGTAGCCACGGTTTTTTCGTATTCCGCGAGGATATTTCCTTTGGCCGGTTCCTCTTCGTAAACATCGACTCCGGCGGCGAATACCTTGCCGGATTTCATTGCGCCGAGCAGAGCGGCTTCGTTTACCGTACCCCCTCTGGCGCAGTTCACAACGATCACTCCATCCTTCATCAAATCGAACTGAGGAGCGTCAAGCAGGTAATGTGTTTCCTTGTTGTGGGGAATGTGAAGGCTGATGAAATCGGACTCTTTGCAAAGAGTATCCAGATCAACCTTCCGCGCGCCCTCTTCGTCATCGATAAAGGGATCAAAGAAAATAACGTTCATTCCGAATGCCTTTGCTCTTTTTGCAACTTCCTTTGAAATGCGTCCGAACCCGATGAGACCAAGTGTTGAATTCCAGAGTTCCTTGCCCTTACCGTAAGCTTTTTTGTTCCACTCACCATTTTTCATCGTGCAGTTCGCGGGACCTAAAAAACGGCTGCATGCCAGCATGTGGGCCATTGCAAGTTCGGCTACGGCAACGCTGCTTGCAGCAGGTGTGTTCTGTACCGAAATACCAAGCGCAGCAGCATCATCGAGGTCGATGTTATCAAGTCCAACTCCGCCGCGGACGATAAGTTTAAGATTTCCTTTTGCCGCTACTTCGAGAACGGGCTTTCTGACCTTTGTCGCGCTGCGCACAACCAGAGCGTCGAACTGAGGAGCGGTCTCCATCAGCTCATCGACTGACATGCCTACTTTCTCAACGACTTCATGACCGCCTTTTCGGATTGCATCCAGAGCGTCCTGTGCAACCGTGTCACAGATGAGTACTCGTGCCATTTAATTCCTCCTGTTTTCATTATTTGAATTAGGATTCGCAACGTATTCCAAGATATCAAGCATACTACAGGTGAGCCGTATTCAAGTCAATAACAGAGGGTGTTTCGCAACTGTTATTCGTTCCTGCGAAAGCGGTTTTCACTGCAGCATCCTCTGCGCTTTCTCTGCTATTGCTATTGCGGTAAGCCCGTACTTTTCCATTACACGTTCCGGAGTCCCGCTGGTACCGAAAGTATTCTGCATGGCAACGGTATCTACTGGAACAGGCAGCTCCCGTGCAAGGGTCTCTGCCACTGCCCCGAACAGGCCGCCTGTTACCTGGTGATCCTCCGCCACGACAACGGCTCCGGTCTTTCCTGCCTGTTCTACAAGAAGTTCCCTGTCAAGGGGTTTCACTGAAATCATATCGATAACCCCGGCTAAAATGCCTTTTCCCCTGAGAATGGCTGCCGCTTCAATGGACAAACTCACCATGGCTCCGCAGGCAACCAGTGTTACATCAGAACCATCTTTCAGCAGATTCCCCTTACCGATAATCACTTTATCATCAGATGTGTAAATCCGGGGAACCGGATTTCTTCCAAAGCGGATATAAACAGGACCATCAGCTTCAAGAGATGCAATAACCGACGCTCTGGTCTGATTGGAATCCGCCGGAACCAGAACCTTCATGCCGGGAAGTACACGCATCAGGGCTACATCCTCCAGAGCCTGGTGTGTTGCTCCGTCCGGCCCCACGCTTACTCCGCCATGCGCGCCGGCTATGCGGACATCAAGGTTCATATAACAGATACTTGTCCTGATCTGATCCCACGCGCGGCCTGCTAAAAACACGCCGTACGTTCCGACGAATGGGATGAATCCCTCGAGGGCCAGGCCTGCAGCTTCACCAAGCATATCCTGCTCGCTTACTCCGAGGTTGAAGAACCTGTCAGGAAATTCCTCTCCGAATGAAGCGCTCCCGATGGATCGGGAAACATCCCCTTCGATAACAACAACACGGCTGTTCTCTCTACCTGCCTGCAGAATACCTTCAACATACCCTTCCCTCGTTGGCTTCAGATCATTCATGAAAGGCCTCCCCTGATCTCCGAGGCGGCTGCAGCATATTCCTTTTCATCCGGACATCTGCCATGCCACAGACATGTATGCTCCATGAATGAAACACCTTTTCCCTTCACCGTATCAGCGATGATAACCGATGGAAACGGGGTTTGTGCGCAGTGCTCAAATGCCTTTTCAAGGGAGGGAAAACTATGCCCATCGGCGACTACCACGTCCCATCCGAACGCCAGCCACTTATCAACAAGCGGCTCTATCTCCATAACCTCCGAAACCGTTCCATCCAGCTGTATCCGGTTCCTATCGACAATAGCCGTAAGTTGATTCAGATCGTAGTGGGAGGCGGTCATTGCCGCTTCCCAGACACTTCCCTCCTGCAGCTCTCCATCACCCAGCAGGCAGAAAACGCGGCTCTCCCTGTCATCCAGCTTCATACCGTGGGCAATTCCGCACGCGATGGAGAGACCCTGTCCAAGGCTTCCCGTTGAGGCATCCAGACCGGGGAGAACATGCATGTTGGGATGGCCCTGAAGCCTGGACCCGAGTTTCCTGAACGTCAGAAATTCTGCAGGATCGAAATACCCCCTTCTGGCGAGAACCGAGTACAACGCGGGACAGGCGTGACCTTTGGATAGAATGAACCTGTCCCTTCCGGTCCAGCGTGGATCCTCAGGACGGATGTTCATCACATTCCAGTACAGCTCGACAAGTATCTCAACCGCCGAAAATGAACCACCGGGATGACCGCTTCCCGCAGCCCTTATCATCTCGAGAACATCCAGTCGGACCTGCAGAGCCAGGTCCTGCATTTGAGCGTTATCCAACATTTGTAAACCTCATAAGGATCTAAACTACTTATTCCAGTCGGAAAGGAACTTCTCCAGTCCTATGTCTGTCAGGGGATGCTCCACAAGCTTCCTTACAACTGCAGTGGGGACTGTAGCTATATGGGCTCCTGCCAGCGCTGCCTGCTCGACGTGCTGTGGATGTCTGATGCTGGCGGCTATTATTCTGGTCCGAAATCCATGCAGGTCATATATCTCTGCAAGATCGGCTACAATCTCCATACCGGGGATTCCGATATCGTCCAGTCTTCCAACGAAGGGACTGACAAAGGAAGCACCCGCGAGGGCTGCTGTGTACCCCTGAGCCGCAGAGAATACCAGAGTAACGTTACACCGTATTCCCTCCTTCTCAAGAATTGATACTGCCGCCAGACCCTCTTTCCCCATGGGTATCTTGACGACAACGTTTTCGTGCCACCCGGCATTTTCCCTTGCCTCTTTCAGCATTCCTTCCCTCTCCGTGCTTATAACTTCAGCGCTTATGGGGCCATCCACAATATCACATATCTCGCCGATGACTTCTCTGAAATCCCTGCCCTCCCTGGCAATAAGCGATGGGTTCGTCGTTACTCCGGACAGTATACCCCAGGCAGCGATCTCCCTGATCTCCTCAACGTTCGCTGTATCAAGAAACAGTTGCATGATCTCCCTTTCAATCGAGGTCTGTTATTGACCCTTTCTGTTTAATCACGGGAATAGGTACATATCCCGTTACCAGTGTCTTCGGTTCATCAAATCCGAAATCGACTGTTATCCTCCATTCAGATCCGTTCCTCACCGCTTTTTTCACAAGTCCTCTGCCGTACCTTGGATGCCTTATGAGATTACCGCTGCTGTAAGTAATGCTGCTGTCATTCGCATCCGTGATGTTATCCTCCGGGGTTTCCGAAGTGAACTCAGCCTTCTGTGGCTGTATCCTGTTCTCGCCGCTTGCGATCTCAGCTATGAACCGGGATGGGCCCGATTGCGATACTCCCGCTCTTCTTCTGTTCAGAGCACATGTCAGTACCAGCCTTTCGCGGGCTCTTGTCATCCCAACATACAGGAGTCTTCTTTCCTCTTCCATGTTGGACGGAGCGTATTCTCCAGGTCTGATGAACGGGAGCATCCCCTCCTCCAGCCCGGCAACAAAAACAACGCTGAATTCAAGACCTTTTGCGCAATGAAGTGTCATAAGGGCGATTTTGCCGCTGTTCTCTCCCTCGTACTCGTCAACAGTTGTTGCCAGGCTGATGTCCGTCATGAAACCGGGCAGGTTTCCCTCCTGAACGGCCTGATCGTATTCAGATACACTTCTTCGGAACTCAGCGATATTCTCAAGGCGGGTCTGATCCGTGATATCATCCGTTTCGTACTGCGCTGCAAGGCCCGTAGCATCAATAAGGCTGTCGACAATTTCGGAAGCGGACATGCCGCCTGCAGTATTCTCACCGGCCTGTCTGAACCATTCTCCAAGCCTCTTAAGCTCCTTCGCCGCCCTCGGCGCGATACCGCTGATACTGCCGGAGATAAGCATCGCATCCACAGGATCCATTCCCTTCGAATCCACGAACGAAAAAAAGGATGCTCTGCCTTTTGCTCCAAGCCCCCTTGCAGGTTTGTTGATTATCCGTTCCAGACTGAGGCGGTCGTCATGGTTAATAACAACTCTCAGGTAAGCGATAATATCTTTGATCTCCATCCGCTCATAGAATCTCTGGGATCCCACAACTTCGTAGTTCACGCCGTGCTTTCTGCATACGGTCTCGAACTGACGTGACTGAGCGTTCGTCCTGTAGAGTACCGCAATCGAATCGGATGGGCATGAGCCGTCCTCCATCAGTTCCATTATCTCCTTCAGTATCCACTCGGCTTCTTCGATTTCATTGTAAAGAGATCTGACGGTTATAGGATGTCCTGCATCCTTCTTTGTCCAGAGGGTTTTCCCATGTCTTCTGAAATTGTGGTTCACCAGTGCAGAGGCACCCAGTAGAATATTTCCGCTGGATCTGTAATTCTCTTCCAGTCTAATGATCCTGGTACCGGGGAAATCCTCAGAGAATTCAAGAATATTCTCTACACAGGCTCCCCTCCACGCATAGATGGATTGATCGTCATCACCTACTACACAGACTCCCGCACCATCACTGGAAAGTTCTTTCAGCAGCTCATGCTGCACTTTATTGGTATCCTGATACTCATCAACCAGAATGTATGAAAATCTGGAAGAATAGAGTTTCCTTATGTCACTATTTTGACGAAATATGCTCAAAACTCCCGTCAATAAATCGTCAAAATCGAACGCCCCGGAAGATTTCAAACGCTCCTGATATTTGAGATAGACTTCGGCAAGATCAACCTCAGCAGGGCGTGATGCCTGGAGGGCCGCTTCCTCCGGCGCAATACATTCGTTCTTATTCCTTGAGATGTATCCTTTTGCCAGGCCGGGGGTGATTTTTGTAGAGAAACTCATTCCTTTCAGAAGCCTTCTGATCAAGGTTTTCTGATCGTCCGCGTCGTAAATAACGAAATTCTCATTGTACCCGAGACAGTGGGCTTCACGTCTGAGAATCCAGGCACAGATGGAGTGGAATGTTCCCAGTCTTACTCTGGAACCTTTTCCCGGGAGCATGTTTTCAACGCGTTCTCTCATTTCCTGTGCGGCTTTATTCGTGAAGGTCATGGCAAGAATTTCCCATGGTTCCGCATAACCCTTCTCGATAATGTGCGCTATTTTCGCCGTAAGAACCCTGGTTTTGCCGCTTCCGGCTCCAGCGAGTACTAAAAGAGGGCCTCCTGTATAATCTACAGCTTCCCTCTGTCTGGGATTCATTTGATCTTCACTCATAAAATATTTCTAATTGGCAAGAATCTTGCTTTCTTTAAAGTGTTCGGTAGAAAATACAAAAGTATTGGAATATTTTCAAATGGAGATACCTGGATTGAAAAACTGGCTGATCGTCACTCTCGCAGTGGTTGTTGTGCCGGCTTTTACTCTCGTTATACTGCCGGTCTGATCCCCTCCCTGACCGGCTGTAGAGAGCATATTGTGGTCCAGGATACGAGCAGGCAACTGGTTGACCCCTCCAGTTGCCTGCGCTAATATCCAGGTTCGAACGGTACCATCAGACATCCAGAGCCTCGATTATATCGATACTTCTGCTGCACCCCAGCCTGGAGGCTCCCGCCTCTATCATCACAAGAGCATCTACAAGAGTTCTGATCCCGCCTGAAGCCTTAACACCAAGGGTTTGCCTTACAGTATCGCGCATGAGAGTTACATCAGACACGGTTGCTCCACCGGTGCTGAAGCCGGTGGAAGTCTTAACCCAGGAAGCACCGCTGTCCATAGCAATCCTGCAGGCAAGGATCTTCTCTTCATCCGTCAGGAGACAAGTCTCAATAATAACCTTAACTGGTTTGTCAGCGGATGAATGGACTACTTCCCGGATAGAGGCTGATGCTTCCGGGATATTGCCGTCCTTCAAATACCCTATCGGGATTACCATATCCAGCTCACCGGCTCCAAGAGCCACGGCTTCTGCAGCTTCCTGTCCCATACAGTTTGTAGCGCCGAGGGGAAAGCCGATGACAGAACAGACTATCGACCTTTCATTCCTGAGGATCTGTGAAGCGAGAGGTACCCATAGAGGATTAATACAAACGGAATAGAATCCGTAACTGATCGCTTCCCCGCACAGCCTTTCTATATCGCCTGAAACAGCATCTGGTACCAGAAGTGTGTGATCGATAAGTGATGCGAGTTCTGATCGGGTCAAAGAACTAACCTTCCCGAAGAAACAGAAGGTTGATTTCGCCAGAATCAATAGACATGGATTCATCACTGAAAACGATCCGACCGTTAACTTCAACCCTGACCGGATGTTCTCCTTCTGGAAGCCTCAGGCGGGCTACAAATATCTGGGAGGGCAGTGTCAGCCACGCCCTCAGATCCGCCCGTTCGGTAACTGCCCCGACAATGCTCAGAAGGAGGCCGGTAACCTGGGAAATTCCACTGTTCTCTTCTGTCAGCTCCTCTACAAGCTGCTCCCCTGCCTCTGCCGCACCTGCCTTTACAGCCAGCCTGGCAACAGCTCTTGCTATGTCGCGTCCTGCATGGTCCTCAAGATTCTTTCTGGCAATTCCCGTAAGATCTTCGGCAAGGAACCCGGAAACCTGCGCGTTTCCAGAAGAAAGGGTCACAGACCAGGACTCACGCCGCCGGGACGCTATAGCCGGAAGAGAGACTCTGTATACCCGATCGTTGAGAACAAAGGTATAGGATTTTTCTACTCTTGCAGGGATCATTCCCGCTTCGAGGATAACAACGACTTCTCCGTGATCCTGATCCGGGCCATCGTTCTCCCAGCTGACCCCGGGCCATTGCGAGGCGTAATCCTGATAGATCGATTGCATGCCAAGTGCGCTGGATAACCTGAGAATGTCAGATCTTACACGCCGGGGAGCCGGGAGTCCGTAATCCGCCGCATACGAGGAATCGTATACCGAGGCACTGTTCCGGTAAGCTATCAGAGCGTTATTAAGATCTCCCGCATTCTCGTAGAGAATCCCCATGAAGTATCTGATGAACGCATCATCACCGTACCTGTTGCTGTTTTCTTCATAATTCTGATTTAGCACCCGCAGTTTGTCGTTAACCCTTCTGCATTCAACCAGGGCATCTTCCATATTGTTCTGTGAAGCATAACTTACCGCTAAACAGTAATTTATAAAAACCTTTTCGTAATCTGCCCCTCTGAATTCAAGAGCCAGATCACTGCTTAAAAACGCCTCTATTTCCTGCCCCAGCTCTATTCCGCGCTGCTGATCACTCAATCTGTCCGCCTGAAGCAGCAGATTCTCCGCACCCGCAAAATCACCTGTCAGCCGCATGAGATTGCCAAGCTCCATAAGGTAGAGAAGCCTGTCCCTGCCGGTGGAATCAGTGAAATTCTCCCTGAATTCCTCTATGGCAAGATCAGGCCTGTCCATCCTGAGGCTTGAGGTCACCGGCCTCATTTCTCTTGTATAATCAGTTGCACAACCGGAGATCAGAACTGCTGACGCAATCGCGACAGTGGTAAACAACCAGGCTGGTTTGATCATGATTCCGGCATCTCCACTACAGGACAGTTCATTCAGAAACTCCGAGTACCCGGAGAAGAGTTCCTACCACTCGATCATCTTCTTGATCTCGAGACTGCCTATCCAGGACTTAAGTGCAGTTTCGACATCTATGAGTTCAAGGCTGATCTGGTAGTAAATACTTCTCGTACTGCCTTCTTCATCGACTATTGATCCAACACTTCCTGTCATCACAAAGTCTGCACCGATCTCATGGCCGAATGCTGCAGCAGTTGCAGGTGAGGCAAAAATGGTCTGATCCGCTCTTTCAGTCCTGACTTCCCCTCTGCTGTCTCCGCCGGCTGCTATCTGAGCCTTTCCTGATTCCAGAAGAGACTGTTCTATCGCATTCATGAAGATATCTGTGTTTATATGTTCCGAACTCTGATTGTAGATTCCGCCTACAACAATGACAGGTCTAGCCTGTGAAGCCCCGCTGCCTGCCCTTGATGAGAACTCCGAAAGCCATACACCGTCCAGGCACTGGATGACCATTGAATCGGCCACCATGTGGGCATCGGTTTCGTTCCAGTAACCGCTGAGATCGGTTACCGTGTCCGGATCGGTCCGGGTAACGTCTCTGCCTCCACAACCGATAATAAGCACAGCTACAGCAGAAATCGCGAGGATCTTCAATAAATTACTCATACTCTATTCCTTTCGGTTTAAGTTTAAATCTGTTCCATCCAGGGTATCGGAACCACTCCCCGGAAAATTACATTGTAATATCCGCCCTCCCTCAGCGCTGTTCCCTTAAAAGGAGGATCAAGGGGCTTCAGTATCAGTGCGTACGGTGATTGCAGATTCGGGATCGTATCGGGAGGCTGCTCCCATGCATCGCGCGTCCATTCCCACATTATACGATCCTCAGGTGCCTGATTTTCGGAGAACATGGCCAATCTTGCAGGAGATGTTCCTATGATGCCCGAAAGGGTCATCGATATGAAATCGGAATAAGCGTTCATGACTTCCCATGTATCTTCAATTCCAATTACTCCGGCCTCCACAGCGGCTGCTATTTCCACCCTTGTAGGAAGCCTTTTTCCATTATCACCAAGGTAGAGCCTTGCAGCATCGAACGTCACTGATGTAGCAGGGATATCAAAACACCCGGTCTGAACTGTAACGCCGGTTACTCCGTTTTGAGCGTTCTTGTAAATAACCCAAGGGGTGTACCTGACGAAAACGATATTCCTGAAATCTTCTCCCATGTTCTCACCGGGCATCAGCAGTTCTTCCTGTCCGGTGATGTAGATCGGGATCTGTTCTACGTAGGATATCTCCTCTGCGAACCAGTCGAGAATATCTCTGCAGATGACGGGTTCTCTATCAATAAAATAGGGGGCGACATGGATACTATCCCCGTCAATAATGACGGTTGCGGGAGCTATATACTCCATACCCGGAGGGGGCACGGGGAGATAGCAATCGGTACAGAATTCTCCGTCGTTTTCTATACTGCATGCGGGGCAGGTCCATGCGGAAATAATTGATACCAGAGTAAATAATAAATATATCACTTTCAAATCGATACTCCTCCGTACTATTTCATGATGCTATGGAATATAATCCATCCCCATCAGAATTCAGCCCCGATAGTAACATTGTATTCAGGCTTGCGGGAAATACCGCGAAGATCCGTACGCCATGCGATATCATGTTTCAGAAGAAAGTAACCGAAGTTGATCCTGTATCCGGTTCCCAGGCTCATCTTCAGATCATCAAGATGGAAACCTCCCGAGGTGGAAGCTCCATGAAAATTGGAAATATCATCGAGGGCACACCCCAGATCAAAGAACAGAACACCTCTTCCATTTCTGAAAACAAGAGGAAGAGGGGCATCAAGCGCAAGAGTATTCACGAAGGGCACTCTCAACTCAGCTGTAAAGATGCCATATCTGCGTCCCTGAATAGTGGCGTAATCGTACCCCCTGAGGATATCACCCTGGTTTGAGTAAAAACCAAGCAGTTCATCTATAGTATCAACTTCTCCCCACAACAGCCTGTGAGGTATCGCGCCTCCAAGAAAGAATACCTGTGCATCCTGCCCCCAGCTTGTTCCACCGGCGAGCCTTGTGGCGAATGTCACTCGCTGGGACACCCATAAATAATTCCTGAGATCAAATAATATCGTACCGTAACTAGCTGATCCTGAGATAGATGGGGCATATTCAGCTACGATGCTGAATCTGCTTCCGACCCGCGGTCCCACACTTCCCCAGAGGGCGTTATCGAAGACGATCCCGGCCTGCATGGAAAGAATATCCTCATCAATATCAGCGGTAGAATTCCAGGTTCCGGTTCGACTTAAATGCCTGTACTCCAGAGACCCGGTGATCCGCAGTGACGGGCTGAACGGATACCTGACCATAGCAAATCCGCCCATATCAACATCTCGAACCTCTTCGTAATGACCATCGGAAAACCTGAACAGATGCCTGTAGGATTGCCGCATAAGACCGAAGACATAATCGGTGCGATGGGGGAGATAGCCATAGAATACAGCCACATCCACATCGCTGAGACTGCCTCCGTTCAGATTAGTATTAACCGCGATCTGGTGGTGAGCGAGAATGTCACTGAGAATGAACTGAAAATAACCGGCAACACCAAGATAAGAGTCGTATGCTGCCATAGCGCTGGCGTAATCTATGGTCAATCTTGGTGAGTATGGGGTAATACTGCACAGGAACTCATCCTCGATGCAGGGAACAGGCACATCCTCATCTGGTAAAGCAGCTTCATTGGAAAGCTCAGAAAAAGCTGTCGGAATCCTGGATACCGATCGAACACTCTGTTCTGATGTCGAGTCGTCAATTGGATAGTACTCAGGAATGAGCCTGTTTTCCACGTCAGCAGTGGTTACATGATATGATCCATGTTCACATGCAATAACCCTTCTGTCAGTAATGTCGTATGCAAGAAAAACACCGCTTCCGTTCCAGTCACTTGATACGAAAGTCAGAATATTGGTGGAAGAAGCCCAGGAGGGCGAATCGATGGTCCGGTAAAGGGCTGTAAGGCGCACAATCTCACCTGTTTCATCCGAAAGCAGGTAGAGATCAGGGAAGCCGCTCATATTTGACATGAAGATAATCCCATCCGGGACGCTGATGGGATATCTGATTTCCGAGGAATCAGCCAGTACAGTAACGGATTCACCCTCTAGAGTGTATTCGATTACTCTCGTTTCTCCATCGGATGATTCAGCAGCGCAAAGGATCCTGTCATCGATCCAGGACAGGTCCCGTTCACCTGATATATCATCGTTTATCTGGGACAATTCCTGCTCCTGAATATCCCAGACATAGATATTCAGCAGACCGCCCATCATACCTGCGAATCCGATGTACCTGCCGCAGGGAGACCAGGCCGGATCACGTATCAGCTCAAGTTCAAAGGGAAGATTTTCCTGCTTTCCATCAGAACAGATGATCAGCTGATCTCCGGAAACGTATTGCGCGGCTACAACTATGGAATCAGCAGACGGGGAGAAACTGCATACCCGGTACATTGGTGATACTGAGACATCAGAGATCCCTCCGGATACAAAAGATCTTTCCTCCACCTCACCCGTTACAGCCGACCTTACGGTCACTGCCAGGTGAGCATGATGATATTCGACACCGGCAATTAGCCTTCCGTTAGCAGATACTACAGAATTTATCTGCATTATTCTTTCATCATCCCTGTAAATGGCATTTGCAATGTCATTGGGACTCTCGCCGCAGGCCAGCTCGGACCAGTAGGTTTCCCGGGCCCACTCCAGGAATTTTTCACTGAATTGAGCACTGGACATGTCGAATACCGCGTTGAAGGGGTCTCCGGATCTTCGCTCTGCATCTGAAGAACCATTCGATTCAGTGCCTGTATCAAAATCTCTGCTGTTCCGAATGTTGAGACGCTGCACGAATTCCCTGTATTTCTCCTCTCCATATCTTTCGTTCATGAAATGGTAGATCGCCTGACCTTCGCGGTAAACAAGGTAGTCATTTCTTCTGGAAAGCTGATCAATTGAAACGATCTGATATGATATGACCATATCTCTGAATTCTGCTTCAGAAGCTGCATCCCAACCTATGGACGTATATTCTGCAAGACCCTCCATCATCCACAGAGGTGTACCTCCGGTAATGATGTTAAGCAGGGAGCGCCTGTAAAGCATGTCAAAGATAAAAGCATGGTTAAGCTCATGGGCTATCACATGGCGGAACTCCGACCAGTAACCTGTGAAGGGGATTACAACTCTGCCTTTGTAGAACTCCGTGAATCCCCCGACTGCCTGTGATATTTCGTATGGATTGATATCGGTCTGTCTGAAGTCGCCGGGAGATACATAAAGAACGATAGGTATCGGTTCCGTCGGCACGTAATCGAATTCCTCGGATAGTTTCAGCAATTCTCTTTCTGTATGTACTAAAAGAGTCTCAGCCGGTATTTCTCCACCCTGAGGAAAATATATGGTGAAATGCCTTCCGTGAATCTCCCACCATTCCTGGTCTCCTACCTGAACCTTGTTGCGTCCATAGGAAGTTGCGAAACAGATCGAGAATAAAACAGGAAGGAACAGAATCAATGCCTTTTTCATTTGACCTCCAGATAACACTGTTCAGGCATTCGTAGTTCGACTATACTGCCAGGGTTCCCGCTCGAACAGGAGATACAATGCGAATATACTTAAATGTCATGATTCCGCTCATGATCGCTCTTATTACACTGACTTCCTGTGATGAACCAGATTCCTACAGCGCTATTTCAGATAATATGAAAAGCGAACTTCGTGAATGGGCGGGAATCCTCGCAAGGTACTGGATTCTACCTCCAGGTGACAGCCTCAGCCCCGGGAAACCGGAGGACACTGAATTACTCTCTCTGATACAATCCTGCGAATCGAATCCGGAAGCATGGGCCTACCTTTACAGCTGTATAGCAGACACCATAGCTACTTTGGAACCTCCATTACCAGCATGTCAGCAGTAATTTGGGGTCGTATCTTGAATTTTGGCATTCGTTAATCCCATAACAAATCAAATGCCAAAATTCAAGATACGACCCCAGCTGGCAACCCCAGCTAGCGCACGCGTGTTATAACTCTGGAAATATCCTTGAAGACAATCAGCAGGAATATAAGCAATATGATTATCATGCCGGTCTGCTGGATTATCTGAACATTCTTCTTTGAAATAGGTTTCCCCCTGATTCCCTCGATGACAAGGATGACAACGTGTCCCCCGTCAAGGACCGGAATCGGAAGAAGATTGAATATCATTATCGCCATGGATATGCTTGCGATAGTATACAGGTAACTGGGTAACCCTGACCGGGCCTGCTGTCCAAGGGTTTCGGCAACATAAATGGGGCCTCCTGAACTCTCGGCCAGCTCAGCAGGTTTTTGAAACAGTCTAAAAAGTGTGGTACATACGTATACGGTACCCTCACCCGCCGATCTAACACCCTCAACAACAGCTCTAAAGATCGGGAGTCTTACCCTCTCCGTAGGCACCAGAGGAGTAACACCGGTCATAATATTGCCGTCGTATACGCCAGGGGTTACATAAGCTGTATCGATGATGCCGTTTCGTGCGAACTCAATTGCCAGTTCTTCAGTATCCCCTGTCACTATTGACTGGAAATCATGCCAAATGGATACAGGTTTACTATCAACAGCAATTATCCTGTCCCCCGCTCTTAAACCGGATTCGTAAGCGGGAAAGCCTATCATGGCTTCCCCTATTACTACAGGTACCATGGCATAGAAAGGAATAGTTTCCACCGACAGGGAATAACTCATCTCAAGTACTCCAGCAGCTGTTCCTACGGTCATTGTTCCAGTAGTAGACGAATACATCATGCCCAGCATCCCATAATAGTCCGCAATAGGATAACCGTTCACAGAGAGGACAGTATCCCCTACACCCAGGCCGAGGGAGTTGTCAGAATTACCTACAACTGCAGGAGTGATATCTACATCCCACCCGACAATACCGTATACGGTTATAAGTATCAGCGCGGTGAGCACAAGGTTAGCGAAGGGACCTGCAAGTGCCACAAGAACCCGCCGGAACCATGAGACATCCGTAACCGGTTCGCCAGTAGTACCGAGATTAACCTTGCAGTATCCGCCCAGGGGTACCACTCCTACGCAGTATTCCGTTTTACCTATTTTTCTTTTAAGAATATGTGGCGGAAAGCCAAGGGAAAAGCGTGGAACATCAAGTCCGAGTGCCTTGGACATGAGAAGATGTCCCATCTCGTGAAAAAACACTATCACACCGAGCCCGAAGATTATTGCTAGAATACTCAGCATAGTCTTCTCACAATCCTTTCAGCATCAATCCGTGATACCCTGTCAGCTTCCATAACGGTCTGAAAATCACTTACCTCCAGAGCTTCGTGCCCTTTAAGCACCTCCTCGATGACCACCGTTATATCTCCAAAACTGATCTTCCGGGCAAGAAATGCCGCAATAGCTATTTCATCTGCAGCGTTCGCTGCCGCAGGAAAGGTTTTTCCATCCTGTCCGGCCCGCACGATCAAATCGAAAGCGGGATACCTCTGCCTTGGAAGCTCGCTGAACTCGAGTGTTCCCCAGTCAAGGGGGCAATCATCGGATATCAGTTCAAGCTCGCGGCCCGGATACTGCAGGGCGTACTGCAATGGCACTTTCATATCGGGCTTACCCAGAAGTGCTTTCCAGGAACCATCCTCAAGCCTTACAAAGGAATGGACTATGCTCTGGGGGTGCAGGACCACATCGATATTTATACCGCTGAACAGCCATCGGGCTTCTATGACCTCGAAGGCTTTATTCACCATGGTCGCCGAATCAACCGTTATTCTTGCTCCCATATTCCAGGTTGGGTGATTCAGAATATCATCGACACCCGCATTTTTAAGTTCTTCAATGGGGAGATCCCGTACAGACCCTCCACTCGCCGTCAGCGTAATGCTCCTCACCGGGCGCGGTTCGGAATGCAGGCATCTGAATATCGTACTGTGCTCGCTGTCAACGGGGATGATGCCCCCGGCGCGGATATGATCGCTGAGTAATTCGCCGCCTACAACAAGGCTTTCCTT
Organism: Candidatus Fermentibacterota bacterium; assembly: GCA_003644925.1. Taxonomy (GTDB): domain Bacteria; phylum Fermentibacterota; class Fermentibacteria; order Fermentibacterales; family JCC-6; genus Aegiribacteria. The sequence goes on along the minus strand of QNDS01000007.1, from coordinate 13,628 downwards.
GTTGGCCAGAGCCAGCTTAATCCCCCTCTCCCTGCAGATAAGACTGGCTCGCAGGCCAGCACTTCCGACAATGGCATTGAGAACCATATCAGCCCCATCAATAGTTTTCTGAAGAATATCCTGACCGGTTATTATACCGCCGGGACATTCCCCGCCCGGAGAATCGATGGCGGTTACAGATGGGGAGAACTGTTCCCTCTGCTGCATAAGAAGATCAAGGTTGCTTCCGCAAAGTAATGAATGAAGCTCAAGTTCCGGATTCGCATGTATGATCTCCAGAGCCTGAGTCCCTATCGAACCGGTGCTTCCCAGTACTGCAACCTTCCTCATAATGCCACAACCCGGCGGAAGAGGAACAGAAGAACCCAAACAACCGGAACAACGGCGAGAATACTGTCGAACCTGTCAAGAAACCCGCCGTGCCCCCGAAGAAATGCGCCGGAATCCTTAACTCCCGCATCTCTCTTCATCGCGGATTCCAGGAGGTCTCCAGTGACGGCGGCTATGCCTCCAGCCGCCCCGATCACTACCATGATAATCAGTGGAAATCCAGCACCGACGGTGCCCGCCAGGAGAGCTCCGCCTACGGCGCCTGCTACCCCGGCGAAAAAACCCTCCCAGGATTTGGCCGGGCTGATGGAGGGCGCCATTTTGTGCCGTCCGAAGGCGCTTCCCGCAAAATAAGCCAGTGAGTCCCCAAGCCAGCAGATCAGCAGAGGTATGAATACGACCCAGGGTGATTGAAAATCCAGTCTCAACCTTGCCAGAAGGCCGAAGCCCAGTGCAAGCGCAACGGATATGCCTGTGATTCCGGCAGTTTTCCTTCGTGCATTGTTTACCCCGTCACCAAGTATCCATACCGTTGAAATGAGTGCTCCGGGGAGCAGGATCAGAACTATTGAAACAGCGGGTTCCAGTAGAGCAACCGCAGCAGATGAGCCTGCCACCATTACAGCAAGCAGGGCTTTCATTCTGATACCGGAGCAGGGTCTGAACAGAGTAACCGCTTCTGCAGCGCAGAATGCGGCAATGAGCGCGAAAAATCCAGTTGTCAGATAACGTATATCAAGAAACGCTACGGCTGCGAACAATCCTATACCGGGAACTGCCACCGCCACTCTGACTGCAAGGGAATTGAATGATTTCATCGGTCGGAATCTAAATCGCCGAACCGTCTTCGCCTCGACCTGTAATCTTTGAAAGCCTCTTCAAGGTCTACTCTTCTGAAATCAGGCCAGAGAACATCTGTGAAGTAAAGCTCAGAGTAGGCGGATTCCCACAGCAGGAAATTTGACAGCCTCTGTTCACCACTGGTCCGTATGATGATGTCCGGATCGGGTACGTCCGGATGATACATACAGGAAGTAATAGTATCTTCAGTGATGTCGGAGGTTTGCATCCGTCCCGCTTTGATATCCAGAGCGATCTTTCTCATTGCATCAGTTATCTCCGCTCTTCCTCCATAGCTCAGGGCAAGAATCAGGTTCAGACCTTCGTTTGAACCGGTTCGTATCATCGCATTCCGCAACTCTTTCAATGGTCCGCGAGGCAGATCATCAAGCCGGCCGGTAGCTCTTATTCTAACCCGGTTTCCGTCAAGGTCATCAATATTGCGCTTAATGAAGCTTTTCAGGAGCGTCATTATGAAAAGAACCTCAGCTTTCGGCCTCTTCCAGTTCTCGGTTGAGAATGCATATAGCGTCAGGTATTCAACACCCATTTCACCGCAGTACTGCACAGCATCGTGAATAGCTTTCTCTGCAGCTTTATGCCCATCTATCCGTTTCAGACCGTGAGACCTTGCCCAGCGTCCGTTCCCATCCATGATGATAGCGACATGGGTCAGGCAGTTATCAACAGCCAAGACTGTCAAACCTCAAGTATTTCGGCTTCTTTTGATTCGAGATATTTGTCGATTTCGGCGATCGCCTCATTTGCGGCATCCTGGATATCGCTGAGTGTCTTGTACTCCTCATCCTCAGTGATATCACTGGCTTTGCTGGCTTTGTGCAGTTCGTCGTTGCCGCTTCTTCTGATGTTCCTTATGGCGGTTCTTCCCGATTCAGCAAGCTTCTTGACGTGCCGGCTGAGTTCCTTTCTGCGATCATCGGAGAGCTTAGGAACGGGAATTCTTACTACCGGTCCGTCTGCTGCAGCCCTGAGACCAAGATCCGATTTCTGTATTGCGCGAACAATCGCATCTGATGTCGAGGGATCGAAGGGCTGTATTACGATAAGCCGAGGCTCCGGTGCAGATATTCCGGCAACCTGCTTTATAGGATGCAGCCCCCCCCAGCACTCGACACGGATATTGTCCAGAAGGGCTGGGCTTGCCTTACCGGTCCTGATTACAGCCATCTCCCTTGCGGTGTTCTCAACTGCCTTTTTCATTCTACTCTTCTGATCGTTCAGAATCTGATCAATCATGGTTCATTCCCCCTATCTGGCTTCCGATCGAAGGCTCTTTGAATACCCTGAGAATATTTTCTGGGTCCCATATATCAAAAACACTAATAGGAAGCCCTGCATCTCGACAAATGGCAATTGCAGCGGCATCCATCACCTTCAGATCAAGCCTGAGCACTTCATCATAAGTTAGTGTCTTAAATCGCTGCGCTTCAGGGTTTTGAGCTGGGTCTGAATCGTAAACTCCATCAACCTTCGTACCTTTGAGCAGTCTTGTGCATCCTGTCTGCACGGCTCTCAGTGCAGCCGCGGTATCAGTAGTGAGACACGGGTTTCCTGTTCCGCCCGCATATATGACTACGTCTCCCCGGCTGAGGTATTCCTCGGCCTTTTCCGGAGAAAAGGTTTCGAAGATGCCTTCCACAGGTATGGATGAAAGCACAACAGCGGAGCCTCCGCGCTTCCTTATCGCATCTCTGAATGCAAGTCCGTTTATGAGTGTTGCCAGCATTCCCATCTGGTCTCCGGTGATCCGGTCAATCGACCTGAGATCCCTTCCCCGGATGAAATTTCCTCCACCTGTAACTATTCCGACACGGCAGCCTGAGGCAGCAAGCTCAAGAACGGCTCGGGCAAGTTCACTCGTGAAATCAGGATCTATTCCATGACCGGCTTCACCTGCCAGAACCTCTCCGCTTAGCTTGAGAAGTACCCTCTGGGGCAACGACCGGTCAGCCTCTTTCATCAGTTACCTATCGAAAACCTTGCGAATCTGCGGATCACAATGTTTTCGCGAAGCTTTCCGATAAGATCGGTAAGCGCATCCTTAACGGCTCCGACATCCGGATCGTCAGACCATTCCTGGTCAAGCAGACATGTATCTGAATAGAACTTCTCCAAACGACCGTTTATTATCTTCTCGATAATTTCAGCCGGTTTGCCCGAATCTTCAAGCTGGGCAAGGAGTACATTTTTCTCTGCTTCGATATCTTCCTTCGGCAAATCATCCCGGGATACGACAATTGGAGGATAAGCTGCGATATGCATGGCAATTTTCTTTGCGAAATCCTGGAAATCCTCTGTCTTGGCCACGAAATCCGTTTCGCAGTTCACCTCGACAAGAATTCCAAGCTTTCCGGGGGGATGAATGTACGATACTACAAGGCCCTCATCCGCATCTCTTGAAGCTTTCTTGGATGCTACTTTTATACCTTTTTCGCGGAGGATCGTAATAGCTTTCTCCATGTCGCCGCCACTCTCATCAAGTGCTTTCTTGCAGTCAAGCATTCCTGCTCCGGTGGCTTTTCTAAGCAGTTTCAGATCATCAACATTGATAGCCATTATTCACCCGATTCCTTTCCCTCTTCGGTATTATCCACTTCTTCAGCAGGATTGTCCGAAACGGTATCCTTGTCTGCAGCTTTCTTTGTTGTTTTCTTAGCAGCAGTCTTCTTCTTAGGGGCTGCTTTCTTCTCAGGAGCAGCCTTCTTCTCAGGGGCAGCCTTCTTCTCAGCGGCTGCTTTCTTCTCAGGAGCAGCCTTCTTCTCAGCGGTTGCTTTCTTCTCAGGGGCAGCCTTCTTCTCAGCGGCTGCCTTCTTCTCAGCGGCTGCTTTCTTCTCAGGAGCAGCTTTCTTCTTAGGAGCAGCTTTCTTCTCAGGAGCAGCTTTCTTCTCAGGAGCAGCTTTCTTCTCAGGAGCAGCTTTCTTCTCAGGAGCAGCTTTCACTACCGGTTTATCTGGAACCGGTTCTTTCTCGATCTTTTCGGAAACCTTCGAGGCGGCTTCCTTCGGTTTCTCCTCGGTCGATTCTTTGGACATCTCCTGCAGGGCTGCAGCATCCGCAGCTTCCGAAGTGGAGCCTTCAGCACCAAGAAGCGCGTAATCCGCCAGAGTTCCCACTATCATGGATATGGATTTAATCGCGTCATCGTTGCCGGGGATGGGATAATCCACCTCTGTCGGATCGCAGTTTGTATCAACTATACCTATGCATGGTATTTTCAGATTTCTTGCTTCCCTGACAGCTATCTGTTCCTTCTTGATATCGACAACAATAATTGCTCCGGGAAGATTTTTCATGTGACGGATACCTGTGAGATCTTTCTCAAGCTTCTCTCTGTGTCTCTTCTTCCTCAGGATTTCTTTTTTTGTGAGGCTTGCGGGGTATCCATCCTTCTCTGCCTGTTCAAGTTCGATCAGAGTCTGGATACCTTTTGAGATCGTTCTGAAGTTAGTAAGCATTCCGCCCATCCAGCGCTCGGTAACGTAATACTGACCGCATCTGATAGCATGCTCTTTCAGACACTCTCTTCCCTGCTTTTTTGTGGCCACAAACAGAACGCTTTTCCCTGAGGCAACTGTTTTCGCAACCAGATTTGCCGCATCTTCAAGCAATGCTCGCGACTTTTTCAGATCAATGATATGTATACCATTACGAGCCATGAAGATATAATTCTTCATCTTTGGGTTCCATCGACTCTTCTGGTGACCGAAATGTATTCCGGCCTCAAGCATTTCCTTCATGGAAGGTATTTTCATGGATTGTTCCTTTCGGTTATCCTCCGGCCGGCTTGATCAAACCCATTTCCACTTTCAGATGGAAACACCGGGGCTTATCACCACCAACCGTGTGTATTGAACGCACAATGTACAGAAAGTGCGCAGTTATTCTATCTCTTGGAGAACTGGAATCTTTTTCTTGCCTTGGGCTGACCGTATTTCTTACGCTCAACTATCCTTGGATCGCGACTGAGCATACCCTCAGCTTTCAGGGCAGGCCTGAAATCAGGATTAATATCCACCAGGGCTCTTGCTATTCCAAGTCTTATGGCTCCAGCCTGTCCGGTTAATCCTCCACCGCGAACGTTGACCTTAACATCATAATCCTTTAATACTCCAGCAGTCTCCAGAGGTTCAAAGGCATGCTCCAACTGCCATAGATCACAGAAGTACTCCTTCGGATCCCTATGATTGATCTGGATCTGACCATTTCCAGCTTTCAGATAACATCTTGCTGTAGCGCTCTTTCGTCTGCCGACACCTATATGCTGTTTCATCTCACCACCCTTGATCGCTAGACTTCCAGAACCTGTGGGTTCTGTGCCGCATGCGTATGTTCGTTTCCAGCGAATATTTTTAACTTTTTCAACTGTTTTCTAGCTATTCTATTCCTTGGCATCATGCCCCGAACAGCCTTTCTCAGAATCCTGTCGGGATGCTTTTCCAGCATTACCTTCATGCTTGTAGTCTTTCTTCCACCGGGATACCCTGTATGGCGTCCATACTCCTTCTGATCGAGCTTTCTGCCTGTGAAATTCAATTTTTCAACGTTTATCACCACAACAAAATCCCCGGTATCGATATGAGGTGTGTATACCGGCTTGTTTTTGCCCTGAAGGATCATGGCTATCTTGGAAGCCAATCTTCCGGGAGAATGTCCGGCAGCATCGATCTGCCACCATTTTCTCTCTATCTCTCCGGTTTTGGCCGTATATGTCTTCACTTTTCTGGACCTCCACTAAGAATCATGCTTTATCATTCCAGCAATCCGTGAGATGGATATATATGGAATACAACTATTTACTAAGACAGCTCCATTCGGATCGAAAGCTGCACCAACCCTGTTTTCTCCGTAATCGATAATCTCCGCAACGCATCAGGGATCATCGACTGAGAGAATACTGAAGGGAACCGCTAAACTGTTAGAATTTACACAGAAAGTCAAGGTCAGAACCGATGCTCATCCTCCAGAATACCGGTAACCTCATCCAGGAGCTCTCTTCTTCTTGCGGAATTGTAAGTGACCGCAGCCCTTGAACCGCCGTAAATATTGCCCCCATAAAAAGATAAGCTAAGCCATCCGAGAAGTACCGAGGTTGTCGTGTTACCCTCATTCAGTGATTCAACGAATAGCCAGGCCAATGCTCCATTTATACCTAACGCAATTATCCCATCGGTATAGTGACCGGAGATCATCTGACCTGAACCGGGGAGCACAGCGCTGGAAATTCCACACCATAACGGGCTGCGCCTGGAAAGGAATTGTCCTTCGGCTACCTTACGGGCAAGGCTTGCAGAAAGATCGGAGAAGGACCCTCCTGTTGATGACAGTATTCCCAGCTCCTCGGCTGAAGCAGCCCAGTTACCCATCCTGGCATTGATAAGACTCGCCATGATACCAGCTCTAGCCGCTGTTTCTGCATCTTCTGACGTAGCTGCTGCGTCCGCAAAAAGCTCTCTTGCATAACCGAGGTTTCCGGATTCTTCAAGTACCGACCCCGCACCCATCATCGCTCCGGCTCTGAGATCGGCATCGGATAGATTTCTATGGAGAAATGTATAGAGAGAGAAAGCATCTTCCCCACGTCCGAGCTCCTGCCAGCATCTCGCCAGGCGAAGAGATACCAGGGGACACGCCAGAGTATCTTCACCATACGAGTAGATTATCCTCAGGTATTCCTCGGAAGCCATACTGTATTCCCCGAGTCTGTAAAGGTAATCTGCAAAGCCCTCATCAACATCAAGACCGGGAAATACGGTCAGAAGGGCAGCAAGAATCGTCCCCAGCATATCAATTCCTCTCCAGAGTTCAATGGATCTGCGAGTCTGTTTCCTTCAGTAATCCTGTAGTCCCCATGGCTGAAAGCTGCAGAAGTACACCTGGTCCACCGTTCAAGGGTTATCATGAGACCCAGCAAGGGTCCCTGCGATTGAACAGCCTCCTGGCCGTAATGGGAACAGCTCGGGTAATATACGCACCTTCTGGCGAGAAGATCTCTGAATAATCCTCTGTACTGAATGAACAGAATATCGGAAATACTGTTTTCCCGAATAGCTGCATCCTGCGCAGCTGCAGACAGGAGAACTGTCAGCAGGATAATTGATAGAATTTTCAAGAGAATCCCTTCCTGCAGACATCAGCCAGATTATCCATAGAACAGGCTTTCACACCACCGGCACTGAAAATAGTAAGTATATCATCGTTCCAGTCAGCTGGAACGATCCATAGACTGTAACCTGCTCCAAGAGCAGCGGCCGACCTTCCCACGAGAGAAAAGGCTCTTTTGTCAGGCGGTATTCTTCTTGAAAATGACTGGGGAGAGATTCCGATACCGTCTCTGTAGAAAGGGATAAGCATGGTAATTCCAGGCCAGGGCTTCAGTCTGAGTGAGCGGCTGAAACCGTGTTCGCGCAGAATATTCCACGTATAACCATAAATATTTCTGGACATCCGCGAAGAGAGTCTGGAATTCAATTGAAGATCGCACTCTCCGGAAACAAATGATCCGGTATGCAGAACTTCAGCCATGCAGCCGGGGAGATGATCCGGAAGGTCTGTTTCCGTACCGGTTATTCTTCGACCAAGTTCAGTCCAGAAGAAGTGATACCATCTGTTCTTCAATACGTATGTTCCTCCGAATCCTGAAAAACCTCATTTAAGACTCTGCCGATAAGGTCGTATTGAAAGCCTCTCCTCTGCAGATACCCCTTTGCCCTTCGCAAGCCCGTCTGTATTTCCAGGCAGCCGTACTTTTTCTTAACAGTTTTCACGAGTGTTTGATACAGATCGTGTTCATCACGTTCTGCAAGTACATCATCCGAGATGCTCTCGGAGATGCCCCTCTTCTTCAGCTCCATTCTTATCCTGAAATTCCCCATAGGTGAATTTCCCGAGTGACTGCGGATGTAAATAGAAGCGTAACGTCTATCATCCACCAGACCGCAGGTGCAAGCCCACTTAAGCATATCATCAGCTACCCTTTCAAGGTATTTTCTGGAGGCAAGATAGGATCTGAGCTGAAGCGTTGTGCGTTCAGAAAAAGACAGATACCTTTCTGTATCACTGCGGGCAAAAGGCAGCTGTTCCCGATAGGCTGCCTCTTCGATCTCACCGGCTTCAACGATTGAACCGGCATGCAGATCCAGGGCGTTTACACTCTCCGCCCGAAGCAGCCAGCAACCCTTACCGGTGATTACAAGCTGCCATCCTTTTCTGACATTGCCGATCTCCTCGACGGAAAGCTCAGCTATTCCTTCTCCTCCTGATTCTTCTCAGAAGCACTGTCCGAACCGGGTATTTCCAGGATCCTCCTGATCTCCGTTTCAAGATCTTCAGCAATCTCAGGATTATCCACAAGGAACTGCCTGCTCTTTTCCCGGCCCTGACCCAGTTGAGTATCTCCCATGGAGTACCATGTACCCCTGCGCGTAACCAGATCGTTATCCAGCCCTAAATCAATGAGTTCACCCTCCCGGGAAATCCCGAAGCCGTGAAGGATCTCGCACTCGATGTTTCTGAACGGAGGGGCAAGCTTGTTCTTAACCACTTTGATCCTTGTCCGGCTGCCGATTACCTGATCACCCTCTTTAATCGAAGCAATCCGCCGTACATCCAGGCGCACGCTGCTGTAGAACTTCAGAGCTCTTCCCCCGGTTGTGGTCTCAGGATTTCCGAACATAACCCCTATCTTCATACGGATCTGGTTGATGAATACTACGGCGCACTTGGATTGTGAAACAATACCTGTGAGCTTCCGCAGGGCCTGAGACATCAGGCGTGCCTGAAGACCCATATGGCTGTCGCCCATTTCACCCTCTATTTCAGCCCTTGGAACCAGGGCTGCTACCGAATCTATCACGATAACATCGATCGCATTGCTCCTGACCAGCATTTCCGTTATCTCAAGCGCCTGTTCACCGTTGGATGGCTGGGATACAAGAAGAGCATCGATATCTACTCCAAGTTTCTCCGAATAGACCGGATCAAGCGCATGTTCCGCATCAATGAAGGCAACCTCTCCACCCAGTTTCTGGGCGCTGGCGAGAATATGCAGCGCGAGTGTTGTCTTGCCTGATGCTTCGGCTCCGTATATCTCGGTAATTCTTCCCCTTGGAATGCCTCCTATGCCAAGTGCCGCGTCAAGCGCGATGGAACCGGTGGGTATGATCTCCACCTTCATGTGAGTGTTTTCTCCAAGCCTCATGATGGCTCCCTGACCGAACTGTTTCTGAATCTGATGGAAGGCAGCCTTGAGCGCCTTATCCTTTTCACCGGAACTGGTCTTCTTATCAGCCATTGAGTCAACCTTTCAGCTTAGTGTAAATCGTATCTTTCAATAAACGTATACTCCGGACCACCGGAGGTCAATCTGCTGTTAATGACAGCTGCTTCTTTAAACACTCCCCTTATCTCATCAGGCGGATCAAGTTTCGTCAGGGGAGTCGAATTCCTCCTCCTCGCAAATGTCAGATGCGGAACGAACCTCTGCACGCCCTTCTTTCCCCTTTCATCGGGGATACTCCCAAGGGAGCTGGCTACTCTGGATATATCCTCAGGGAAACTCCCTCCAAGCCAGAACACCGATGGTGATTGTCTATTCCCGAAAAAGCCGATACTGTCAAGAGAGAATGCGAGGGATCCGGGATGCCAGGATGATAGAATATCACATATCCTCTCAACTTCGGATTGGGAAATATCACCAAAGAACCGGAGTGTAAGATGCAGCCTGTCTCCCTGTATCCATTTCAGGGAAGGGTAAAGTGCTTTCAGCGGTTTTTGCCAGGCTGCAATCTCCCTTCTCACCTGCAACGGCAGCTCCAGGGCGGCAAATATCCTCACTTCACCTCTTTTGCAAGCAGGCAGTATAACTTCTCAAGAAGATAGTCAGCCGCTTTCTTTCTGACCACATCCCTGTCTCCTGCAAATCTTTTCTTTTCAGCGGACATTGTCTGGCTGCTGCAGACAGCCATCCATACCGTACCCACGGGTTTCTCCAACGAACCGCCGTCGGGACCGGCGACCCCGGTGACTGAAATCGAAAAATCACTCCCGGTAAGCTCTCTTACGCCTGCGGCCATGGCCAGAGCAGTTTCTCTGCTTACGGCGCCTTCCGCTTCAATCAGAGAGGAGGGAATATTAAGAACGGTCGTCTTTAAAATATTTGAATATGCTGTTACGGAGCCCATAAACCATCCTGAGGATCCGGGTACAGAAGTCAGAAGCATTCCGACCATTCCGCCAGTACAGGATTCCGCCGCTGAGAGTGTTATCCCTGCTTTGAGCATAATGTTTCCTATACGCTTTACAAGCTCAATTTCATAGAGCTCCATGGAGCACACTTCCAAGCAGAATAATAAGTGCCGCTATGATTCCGGCCGCGACATCATCCAGGAGTATCCCGGCGGCTGATTTCATCCTGTCAAAAACATAGACTGGCCATGGTTTGAAAATATCAAAAATCCTGAAGAGCACGAAGGCCGCGGCAATACCGATAACTCCCCAGCCTGCCGGAACAGCCATGCAGGCTATCCAGCACCCTGCAAATTCATCGACCACCACCTTTTGCGGGTCCTCACCCCATCGCTTCCTTCCAGCGCAGCAGCCCCAGTAGCCGAGAAGAAGAAAACAAACGCAGAGCACACTGTTAATGAATACTGTCTGCCGAAGCGCAAGAAAGAGCCCCGCAGATACCAGGCTGCCGGCGGTTCCCGGAGCAATCGGGACATAACCGGCGCCGAAAACCGTAGCTACGATCGTGCCGGGGGAAAATTCAGAGCTCTTCACAGACCAAGCCTTTTCAGTACAGATCTGTTGCGCCAGAAGTAATCCACTCCCGAGATGATGGTAAGGAGGACAGATATAAGCAGAAGAATGTCAGCTGAGAACAGCAGAAGATTCCTTCCCACCGATAGGTCAGTGCCGCTACCCTGGAGAAAAGCAGCTCTTCCTGTATTACCCAGCACGGAGAATAACAGAAAGCCGAACATTGAAAGCATCTGTGAGGATGTTTTGTATTTCCCCATACGGGAAGGGAGAATAAGCACTCCTGCATAAGCGGCGATGGACCTGAGACCTGTAACCAGAAGCTCTCTTCCTATAATAAGATACAAAGCCCATGCTGGGACAAGGTCTATCTGGTTCAGGCCGATCAGTGCCAGAGCCACCAGCAATTTGTCTGCCAGGGGGTCAAGAAATTTGCCAAGGTTGGTGATCCATCCATATTTTCTTGCAAGGTATCCATCGTAAAGATCGGTCAGGGAGGCTATTGCAAATACTACAAGAGCAGCAATTCTCGATTCCTGCCTGTTGTCGATCAGAAGGATCATGAAAAGAGGGCTTAACAGTATTCTGAGTATGGTTAAACGGTTCGGCCAGTTCAATTGCACCCTATCAGACTTTCTGTCGCCCCGCAAAGGCCTGGCTCAGCGTGAGAGAATCGGCAAACTCAACGGAGGCTCCGGGAGGAAGTCCTCTGGCAAGCTTCGTAATTGTTACATGATGCATTTCCAGTATTCTGGCGATATATGTAGACGTGGCTTCTCCATCTGCAGTTGAATCAAGCGCAAGTATAACTTCATCAACGTCTAATCTGTCGATCATTTTTCTCAATCTGTCAATTCCCAATTCATCGGGACCGATCCCGTCAAGCGGGGCAAGAAATCCATGAAGCACAAAATATCTACCCCTATAGAGCCCTGCATCCTCTATCGATCTCATATCAGCGGGATTATGAACCACACAGATTGAATCGTGGCGGGAGCTGCTTGAACAGATATCACAAATTTCATGCTCTGTGATATTCCTGCATGCAGAGCATTCACCGACTTTCTGCCAGACCATACCGAGAGCTTCGGAGAGATCCCTTGCAAGTTCGCGATCATCAACGATACTGAATGCTAATCTCATTGCGGTTTTTCTTCCAATGCCGGGAAGCCTCTGAAATTGCTCGGTGAGCCTGTCAAAAAGGTCAGAGCTCACAGTAGACCCCCCATACCGGGTATTCCCAGTGACTGCATTCTATCATCGGAGAGTTCCCGACTTGCAGCAACCGCATTCTTCACCGCTACAAGGATCATATCTTCAAGCATCTCAATGTCATCCGGATCGACAGCTTCCGGTGCTATCGACAGTTCAACAAGCTCTCCCTGCCCTGTAACTACAGCTCTGACCAGCCCGCCGGCAGCTTCTCCTGCTATTCTCGAATCGGCAAGTTCTTCCTGCGCCTTCATTACCCCGGCCTGCATTTTCTGTGCCTGTGCCATCATCTTCTGTAACTGTTTCTGATTCATTGATCCTCCCCTGGTGTCATATCAGGCATCGCTGATCAAACGGCATCAAAGAGTCCCAGAATTTCCCGGGACGTCTCCTTCTCCTTCTCTTCATCGTTTTCATCATCGGCAGAATCTACTTCTGCTGAAACGGTCGTTTCTTCAATTGTTTCACTATTTGCAGCAGCTTCCGCAGAAGCCTGCTCTTCTTCCACGGAGGGGTTGACCGGCTCTGTTTCTGCCGGCTCTTCCTCAAGTGATGCTTCCTGCTCCGCCTGCATACAAGTCTCAGCAACCTTTTCTGCTACCGGAGGCATGTCTTTGATCGAAAACACCCGGGATAGCTTCGATGCTGTCATTACAGCCGTTTCCAGTGTTACTCGGGGCAGATTGCTTCTCTTAACCTCAACAGCAGTATTGCTGAATATCCTCAGGATATTGAGTACAGCAACATCGGGGAGGTTCTTCGCCAGTTTCACAAGAAATCTTCGTTCAGATTCCGGAACATCACCAAGACTGTTCTGAGCACCGGTTGTGATCAGCAGGAGATTCCGGAGAAAAATAATCAGTGCATCCAGAAGCTCATCCACACTGTATCCCTCTGCAAGGGCACCTGATACATGATCAATTGCAGCTGCAGTATTCCCCGCAAGTATGCTCGATGTGATATCCGCAAGCAGTTCTGTTTTCACCATACCGAATAATTTCAAAACTTCTTCACCCTTGATATCATTACCGGTAAAGCTGACAAGCTGATCCATGAGTGAAAGGGCATCCCGCATACTTCCTCCGCTTGCCCTGCAGACCAGGCTGAGTGCAGTATTGTCCAGAGTAATCCCCTCGGTTGCAGCTTCATTTTTCAGATACTCCGACATATCGGATACGGGAATACGCCTGAAATCGAACCGCTGACATCTGCTGAGAATCGTGTCCGGGACCTTTCTCGGCTGGGTTGTCGCGAAAATAAAAACGACCGATTCCGGTGGTTCCTCCAGGATTTTCAGGAGAGCATTGAATGCTTCATTCGTAAGCATGTGGACTTCATCAATAATGTAGATTTTGTATTTTCCCGAAGCGGTAGCATAACGCGCCTTTTCCCTGAGATCTCTTATCTGATCTATTCCTCTGTTGCTTGCCCCGTCTATTTCCCTGACATCCAAATGATTACCAGCCGTA
>QNDS01000006.1 GCA_003644925.1 Candidatus Fermentibacterota bacterium | reverse complement strand
TAGCAGTTCCGCTGAATTGAGGTGGCAATGATGCGTATCAAACCAGCAGTATATTTCTTTGCCCTTCTGATTCTGGCAGGGCAGTCAGGTGCGGCTTTCGAGGAACTTGAGATAGGCGTGGCATCCCAGGCTATGGGTGGTACCGGTGTTGTCCTTTTCGGAGCCGAAATGGCTCTTTACAACCCTGCTGCTATTGGGGGAATCGGCACGAGAACCATCACCGTTTCCGGCAGGCTTCCGTTTTCAGAAATTGATTTCGGAACCTATGGAATCGACGGCGCATTCCATCTCATCAAACGATGGAATGTCGGCGTTAATCTCCGTTATTTCGGTGGAGACCTCTACAGCGAACAGATGGCCGCCGTGACCCTCGCCGGAATGCTTACAGATGATATGTCATTCGGACTGCAGCCACTGTTTTACAGGGCATCAATTGCCGATGGAGTTTCCGAGTACGGGAGCGCCACCGCAATAGCAGTGAATATGGGGTTTCAGGTAAGGATGTACAATCGGTGGCTTCTTGCCGCAGCGGTAAGAAATCCATTTCAGGCAAGACTGGGAGAGAGCAGCGAATACCTCAGAAGGAGAATAGACGTAGGGCTCCGGTATGAACCGGCAACGAGCATGATATCCGCTCTGACTTTCTCACGGGATTTCAATGGTATGAGAATTCATGTGGGCCAGTCTCTTCCGCTGGGGTTTGTAACGATCCTGGCCGGTGCTCAGAGCAATCCTGTAACAGTATCCGGCGGCCTGGATGCTTCTATTGCGGGTATTGCTCTCAAGTACGCCGTTATTACCCATCCTCAACTGGATCTTACTCACCAGTTCGGGGTGACTTATGATTTCTAGCCTGATACTTGCTGTCTGCCTGGGTCTTGTTGTCCCGGGAGGGTTCGATCTGAACACCGCAACGCTGCAGGAACTGCAAGAGCTGGGCGGGCTCGACTCACAGCAGGCATCGGACCTTTATGCATATATCTACGAAACAGGCGGTCTCCTCACTATCTACGACGTAATGGAGATACCCGGGTTCGGTGCAGAGGAGCTTGAGTACCTCAAGAACATCTGCGTAGTGGTCCCCCCTTCCGAGGGGAGGATTTCCCCTGACATTATCAGTATCATGGAAAGGCTTGCCACCGAAGACGGACCGGGTGACGCCGCGGTGGACATGTGGGAGAATTACCTTCTTCGTCCCATTCCTGTAAATTCAGCCACATCCTGGCAGCTTCGAAGCCTGGACAGGGTCAGCTTCATCGATGCCGCGGCGGTTGAGAGAAGGCTTAACACCCTGGGTCCGGTTTCCAGTGTCTATTCTCTGCGGAATGCAGACGATCTCACTTATTACGGATATCGGAACCTGAGGGATTACGTGTCCGTTCGTGAGCTTGATCTCCATTCCATGGAGTTTTTCGGAAGTTACAGGATAGTTATAGATGGCGGTGATGGAAGAGATAGCGCTGAAGATGGATTGAGCATGATCCTCAGTGATCTCCATTCAGCTATATGTGATCTTCAGGAAGGTGGGAGAGGGTATACAGAGGCAGACAGCATCGCGTGGACCGAAAGGCTTGCAAGCGAACAGACAGAGCTGCTGGGGGCGGTTAACGTAACCGGCTGGGAGCACCGTGTTCGTGTAGGTCTTGGAGACAGGTTCCGCGGGGGCGTCAGACTTTCAAGGGGCAGGAACTCCACCTCCGGATTCGGGCTTGTATCGGACATTGAACTGGGTGATCTTAATGACAGGTTCGATATAGCAAAGGGTTTTGTTTCGATGGAAAATATCGGAGTAGTGAATCAGGTTGTGCTGGGAAATTACAATATTTCCCTCGGTCAGGGACTTATGATCGATAACTCCGACGAGCTCATGTACAGATCAACGTACCGGACGTGGGGTCTGTACCCCGATCTGACATCCACCCGCCAGTTCGCCCTTATAGGCGGAGCAATTGAAATGCGGGCAGGCCCTGTCCTGGGTTATGCTTTCTATTCGAACTCCTCCAGGGACGCGCTTCGGAGCATTGATGGAACACCGAACATACTTGTCATGTCCAATACCAGAACATGGCCCTACGCTGATGTTCTTAAAGAGACCACCTTAGGTGGATATGGCTTTTATGACTTCAGCGGATTGCTGCCCTGGGGTACCGCGCTGGGCCTTGGAGGGATGAGGATCACATACAGCGATTCTCTTGTACCTGCCCCGGAGGCTATGGATATTCCCGGAGATGCGCAGAACTGGGATTGCCCTGAGTACGATATTCTGACCGCCGGGGAAACATCCTCTTTCCTTAGTATTTCCGCCCAGACAATTCTCGACAACGTGAGCCTGGAAGGGGAATACGTTCGCCAGGACAATGAATCGGCAGCAATGCTCGCAAGGGGAAGATGGCAGAACGATTACTTTTATCTTCTCGGGATCTGGAGACACTACGACCTTGGATACAGCAACCCGTACAATCGAGGTTTCACCGAGCAGCTGAGATACGATGATACCGTTTTCGAGAAGCCCTATTATCTGAACGATCCGCTGGCATCACAGCTTGCGCAGTGGCCAACCCCCAAGCCCGAAGAGGGGCTTTATGTTGAGAGCCGTTTTCAGGTAAGCAGGAGCATCACTTTCACAAAGGTATATCTTGATATCTGGCGTTCAATACCGTGGAACTTTGATAACCACAGGTTCCAGGGTGAGGTTGAATACCGGCCTGATTTTCCTATAAGGTTCAGACTCAAATGCAAATATCAGGAAAAAACCAAGATGCATGATGTGATTCCCACAACCTCCCGTACCACTGAATACACCTTCAGGACTTTTTTCCTTCCCACGAACAGTGATTACTTCGATGTCCAGTTGCGCTACGGGATGGTCGAGCTTACGCCCAACCCCCTGTACGGCGATGACAGATTGATGACAGGCGGCTACATAGCCGTCCGGTGGGAACACAATTTCACCGATAACCTCTCTGTTCTGGGCGGATCGACACTCTGGTCCACCAACGGGATGAGTCAGTGGGAATTCGAAGATACGGGCATAGATTTCCTGGACGGTGACGGTACAAAATTCTATGTCACCATAAAGAATAATTTGTCAGACAATCTTCAGTTCAGGCTGAGGGTGTTAAGAAAAGATACATTTTATCCCCGAACCGGTC
Source organism: Candidatus Fermentibacterota bacterium (assembly GCA_003644925.1). GTDB lineage: Bacteria > Fermentibacterota > Fermentibacteria > Fermentibacterales > JCC-6 > Aegiribacteria. Next base: position 32,081 of record QNDS01000006.1, on the reverse strand, counting down.
TTTACAGACCTGATCCTGATGATGCCTTCTATTATGAGGGTGATCCGGGCAGCCCGGTGAGGGACTTTAGCGATCACGTTACAGATTATGGCATCCGATGTCAGATGGATTTCCGCTGGTAGGGTGGAGGAAGAATGAGCATTATTGCAGCAGGAATATTATCGTTTTTGATCGCCGGGCTTCCCGAAGTCATGTGGCTAGGCAACCCGGTAGGATCCGCTTCAGCCGTATCTTGCGGTATGGGCGGTAACGGCTTTATGGAGGTTTCCGCCCTTGGGATACTGGTTAACCCGTCTCTTCTGGGTATTGCAGACCACGGGCTGCAGGTTGAATTCGCGGCTGGTATGGATTTCTTCGTTGAGAAACGGACCAGGCGAGTTTACGATCAGTTCGAAAGCTCCATAGGTGAGTCCGAAATAGCCTTCAACAAAGATATCGGTTTCTTTCCCGGCGGAGTTGCACTTGCGTTCAGAGGTTGGGGCGGTCTTCCGGAATCTCTGGCATTTGCAGCCGGATGGAGGGTACCGGCGTTTTACGGGTACACTTATGAGCGTACTATGAGGGACGCTGCCTACGTAATAACCGGAGATGAAAGACTGGATGTGTCCGGTTTACTGAATGAGTTCACAATGGCTGTGTCCTTTGTCCCCTCCGACGTTTTCTCCTTCGGTCTTGCCGGGGGTTACGTTACGGGTTCCCGGGATGTTACATGGGAAGTAACATACGTCGATCCCTCTCTTGACAGTATACATTCCCATCAAAGTGAATCGGTGAGCGGTATCGTTACAAGAGGTTCTATCCTGTTCTCGCCTGATGACAGAGTTTTTGTCAGTGCGGCACTCGAGTATCCCATGCCTCTTTCGGTCACTCCAACCTTTGATGGTCCTGTAACCTGGAATGTCCTTTCCGAAACGGATTATGACCTTGATATGCCGATGACCGTGAGACTCGGCTCGATATACATTCCGGGGAACAGTCTGAGATCGAGATTCATAGGAGAATTCTTCTGGAGTTCGGATGGCTCCCTGGAACTTGATGGTGAAAACCTCGGTTTAAAGAATTCCTGGGGAGTTAATGCCGGGGTCGAGAACACGCTTCCCGGAGGTCCGGTGGCCAGATTCGGTTTCGGTTACAAACGTTCACCCATAGCGAGTTCTCTTGACAGAATGAATTTCGCTACGGGACTGGGTTTCTCTATCGGCGAATGGAATCTTGACATTGGAGCAAGTTTCTCTCCTGACAGATGGAGGCAGACCGGGATCACCGGCCTTCCATCATTCGTATCGGGAGACAGCCTGACCATTGAGGAAACGGATACCAGGGTGATGTTCTCTATCAGCCGAGTATTTGACTTGTAGGCGGGAGGATAAAGTGAGAATACTGCTACCTGTTCTGCTGCTTGCCCTGATCGTTGCGGCAGGCGCGGACACCATATATCTGAATATCCTGCACACAAACGATATACATGGCGGAATAGTGCCGAGGGAAGCTACTTTCATGAACCCTGATTTCCCTCCAATGATTGGTGGGGGCGCATACATATGCTCTTACGTTAACGGAGTTCGGGAGGAGTGCAGCGAAAGCGGTGAATACTGCCTTCTGATCGATGTGGGTGATATCTACCAGGGAACACCCACCGGAAATTACGGTACCGGAGAGTTCGTAATCGAATGGATGAACGCCGCTGGTTACGATATGATGACTCTCGGCAATCATGATTTTGACGACGGAACCGCGAACGCTCTGGGCCTGTGCGAGCAGGCCGATTTCCCGGTTATCTGCACGAATTTTGTTGATTCGGCTACCGGAGATATACCCTTCCCGGTAATTCCGTACCAGATACTCGAGTACGACGGAGTGAAAATTGCTTTCATAGGCCTTGCAACACCAGATACCTATGGACTTGTCACTCCTGAACTTCTCGGGGATTATATCTTCCTGAACGAAGTTGAGAGCACCGAAAGATACATTGAGGAAGCTGAGGAACAGGGAGCCGATATCATCATCCTGGTTTCCCATCTCGGGCAGCCCGGGGATCCTGATAAATACCTTGACAGGGTCTACGAAGCGTGGAATGCAGGCGAGGAGTATACGAAAGATTTCAGCATGAATCATGCTGAGTTCACATGCCTTGTATCCGGGATAGATCTTATAGTGTCAGGGCACACTCATCTCGGGTTCGCAGAGCCTTGGGTAAGCCCTGTAAACCACACTATTGTGGTCCAGGGATACGCCAATGGAACCGGTATCGGCCGCATACGTCTCGAGATAGATACCGATACAAAAACCCTGATCGGATACGATCTCCCCGAGGGGGAGGAGTACGTAAGCCTTCTCCATGATGAATTCTGGCCTGATCCTGAGATAGCTTTGATGATAGAAGGCTTCAGATCCGTAGCGGAAGCCGGAATGGACCAGGTGCTGGCAGAAGCCGTTGAGCAGATACCAAGAGGGAACGCTGAACATCCGCTTGGCAGGCTTATTGCCGACGCCATGCTCTTCAGTACCGATGCTGATGTTGCCCTCATGAACAGGGGAGGCATAAGAGCTGCAATACCCAGAGGTCCCATTACCCAGCGGGTCGTTTACCAGGCGATTCCATTCGAAGAAGATCTCTTTATCCTGGAGCTGACGGGAGCTGAACTCAAGGCGATACTCGAGACCGGTATGCAGGGTCGCCGCCGGGATATGGAAATAGGTGGAGTTACCGCCGATCGAAATCAGGCGATGCCAGACGGAGAAAAGATCGAGAACATGCTTGTGGGCGGAGAACCGCTGGATCTTGAAAGAACCTACCGGTTCGTCACCTCAGGCTATCTTGCTCAGGGTAATGTAGGTTACGATATAATGCTTGAGCATGAAGTAGTTCCCGCGAATATCAGTCTTATGGAGGCGGTTACCGCCTATATCGCGGAGCTCGGAGAGATAGAAGCGGATAACCAGATAAGGATAATCTGGATAGAAGAGCCCAGATAATCTACTTCTGAGCCTGTTTAGGGATAGCATGAAAAGAAGCTTTCGTCGGGGCAGGCTGGCGCTTGCCATTCTCCTTGGAGTTCCTGCCTGCCTGATGTTTCTGTTTTCAATTGCGCGGCCGGTCATGGGCAGCATGGAGAACGCAATCGATCCCGTACTGTCCGCATCCTGTCACAGAATGCCTTCTCGATGCATTGCTTTGCCATGGGGAGTATCGGGTTTATGCGCAAGATGCACCGCTTTCTGGCTGGGTCTGTCAGCCGGAATCCTGGTGATGTACAGACCGATGATCCGTGTACGATTCTGGACAGGTTTCCCGCTGCTACTGCCGCTTATCTTAGATGGGCTTCTGCAGTACCATTCATCCTATGTAAGCAGTAACTCAGTAAGATCGTTTACCGGCCTTGCGGCAGGTTTCGGCATTTCTGTTATAATTATGGGCAGAGTAAAAAGGATAGATTGATCAGGGATATCAAACCGGCGTTCAGGTTCTGGAAGGCGGTTCCATGTTTGAAAAAGTATACAGGCGTAATCCCGATATAGTTTACAGGGAGATCGCAGGTGAGTTTATTCTTGTACCGATCCATCATCAGGCGGGAGAAGCTGACAGTATTTACGTTTTGAACGAGACGGGGACGCGCATCTGGGAGCTTGCAGACGGGAAGCGGACTCTTGCCGATATCATCCGCATGATAACCGCGGAATTTGATGTTGATGACAAAACGGTAGCGGATGATCTTGTTGAGTACGTTGGCGAAATGGTCACCTCCGGCACTCTTCAGGAGGTCTGATCTGGAGTGCGGCGGACTGCCTGATGCGGGGTATCTGCCCTTTCGGTGCAGGATATATGAGCGGGCGGTTGCGGATAGAATTCCTCTTACCGGCAGTATTGAAATTACATCCCGGTGCAATCTCGGCTGCGTTCACTGCTACATCTCCAATACGGGTGAAACGAAACAGGATCTGTCACTCATCGAATTAGAATCAATCATCGATCAACTGGCAGAAGAGGGGTGCCTGTGGCTTCTGATAACAGGTGGCGAACCCCTCCTTAGACCGGATTTCCGGGACTTTTACACTTATGTGAAGAGATGCGGAATAATACCTATCCTCTTTACGAACGGGACTCTTATTACCGAAGATATTGCCGATCTCCTTGAATCCATGCCGCCATACCTGGTTGAAGTTTCAATATACGGTTCAACAGAAGATACATTTGAGGCGATAACCCGTGTTCCCGGATCCTTCAGGCAGTGTATGGACGGAATAGATCGTCTGCGCAGCAGAGGGATCAGACTGCATCTTAAAACCATGGCAATGTCATTGAATGTGGATGAAATCCCGGCAATGAAATCCCTTTCTGAAGAACTGGGAGTACCGTTCAGGTTCGATACCATGCTTAACTGCACACTCGGTGGAGATGGCGGTCCGCTCGATTATAGACTATCTCCCGAGAGGACTATCAGTCTGGATAAACAGGATATGAGCCGCATGGGGGTATGGCACGATCTGGTTGAGAGTTACCCTGACCAAGTTCAATATCCGGACAGGATTTTCCAGTGCGGCGCAGGTCTCTGCACCTTCCATATTGACTGTACTGGGCATCTGAGTGTATGCATGATGTACAGGGAAAAGAGCTTCGATCTTCGGAAGGGAACTTTCAGTGACGGTTGGAGGTTATACTTACCGGATGTAATAGCCGGGGAATGGAGCAGGGACGTTGCCTGCAGCACATGCACATTGAAATCCATGTGCGGCCAGTGCCCCGGATGGGGATACCTTGAACACGGGGATTCCGAAGAACCTGTAGAGTACCTGTGCAAGGTCGCCCACATGCGGGCGGAGATGCTTGATTTACCTGGCGCCTCAGCAAGATGAAGTATATGTAAATGTGGAGATTGTGAAATGAAACAGAAAAAGAGACCGTATTCAAAGCCAAGGATAGAGAGAGTAGTGCTTGCCCTGGAGGAAACCGTTCTGACATTCTGTAAGGGCATGGGCACAATGGGACCCATGGTAGGTTCCTGCCAGCAGCCCGGCGGCCCGGGGCCATGCCAGATAAAGGGAACCTGACTTCCCTTGTTCTCCAGCAATCCGGGATTACTCTGACAATGACAGCAGATCAGGTAACACTTAAAATTGCTGATTTCACATTCTGCATAAGCGGCAGCGGAAGCAGCCTGCAATCGCTACGGTCTGCACGGTACCGTGATTTTCTCTGTTCAGACCGTAATCCGGATATTCGGATCAATCTGGGAGATTCATTCCGCGATATTTCCGATATCTCGCTTCCTGATGAAGAAAGTGTCTTCGATTCGGGCACTGTCTGGCGCCTTTACGAATCGCCCCATTCGGTATCACTGGTGCTGAGATCTCCGGTTGGCGGTCCACTTCCTTACAGGGTGGCAGTCTTCAACAGAGATCTCACAAGCGGGGAAATAGTGAGTATCGCCGGGTCTGATGCGGAAACGGAAGACCGGTCTCAATACGACCCTCTCGAGTTTCCTCTGTCCGAGGTTTTAATGGTTTATCTGCTATCGATGGGAAAAGGACTGATGATCCACGCATGCGGCATCAGTGATAACGGACGAGGCCTGCTGTTCCCCGGCAATTCAACCGACGGTAAAACAACCATCGCAATGCAGTGGAGGGGCAGCGCAAAGGTTCTGAACGATGACAGGATAATACTGAGGCCTTCTGCAAGGGGATTCCTGATGTACGGTACACCCTGGCACGGAGACCTGTCCGACGTGTCTGCTGAGGGAGTTGTTCTCGAATCGGTCAATTTCCTGAGACACGGTGACGTTAACGTTTCAACGAAAGCAGCCGGAGCAAAAGCTGTTTCCATGCTGCTCCGGCGAAGTTTCCTTCCGCTGTGGAGCAGTTCCGGGATGGAATTCTCCCTTGACCTCTGCAGAAAGCTTGAAAATTCAGTGCCTTTCCATGAACTCCACTTCGTTCCCGATGAGCGTATCGTGGATTACATCAGATGCAGAAACTGAATCTGGGCTCTTCCGATCTTGCGGAACTGGCAGCCGAAGTGTTCAGTCGAAGCGGAACCATCTCATTCATAGCCTTGGGCTCAAGTATGCTTCCAACGCTGAGGGATGGTGATCTTCTAACAGCTGTACCCGAAGATCCCTTTTCAATAAAACAGGGAGATATTCTTCTATACAGAACCGGGGATGACCGTGCTGCGGTACACAGAGTTTCGGATGTCAGCAGGGTCTCTTCCCACAGGGAACTCTTTCTTTCAAGTGATTCTGATCCGGAGGATCACTATCGAATATCCATTGAACAGGTTATGGGAATAATAGTATCTGCCGTCAGGGATGGTAAATCTATCCGGATCGACTCCGTGCCTTCAGGACAGAAGCAAACCGCATCTGCGCGATTGATCGCACGATTAAAATCCCTTCCAAGGAGAACATCTGCCAGAGTATTCTCACTTGCATCGAGTTTCAGGCTCTACAGAAAACTGTGCTCAGCCATTCTTCGACCGATGGTGAAATACGAGATCCATCCAGCTGAAAAGCATTCCGGAAGTCCCGGGACGCAAGCCGACTGGGACTGGCTCAATGCATATCTGTTCGGAAGAAGAATCGGATCAGCACAATTCATAAGATTCGAGCAGGACACACCGTTCGGTGAAAACCCATGGCTGTTCAGCATGAGGGTCAGATCGCTTTTCCGGGGCGGTGGTGTTGGAAGAGGTCTCACATCACTTGCCGTATCCAGTGCCGAACTTGCAGGTGCCCAGGCTATCGGGCTGCTCGTTGAGGAAACCAACTATCGAGCAATGAATCTTTACAGATCAATGGGTTTTAGAATAGTATCCTTCGATGATCTCAGTTCAGGTCTGCGTGAGAGGGTAGGAAAAGGGAAAGCAGTTATGCTGCTTGGTATCCTTGATGATTCCGGGTAGAATGAACTGGAGAAATTGATGTCTGCATCAGATCACATTGTTAGAAAGTAGCACTCCACACCTGTTTCGGCTTCCAGTACTGTTCTGAGCTCTTCTCTTTCTCCCGAACCCTTGCAGATGAACTGGGCGGTACCGTCTCCCTGCGAGCCGACACCCTTTCCGCCCCAGGCAAGACTTCCTGCGATCCTGCTGGCCAGTATTTCGTGAAGTACAGGAGACCTGAGCTCCGAGGGACACGCAGGGGCCACCAGTTCGTCGAATACTCTCTGTGCTTCTATCATGAGTCGTCCCAGATCCTTTGCATCTCCTCTTTCTATGGCAGCACATGCCTCTGCGGTAATCCTGTGATTTTCGGTGCCCAGCGCTGCTCTGATCTGCCTGTTTCCACCTGTGAACGCTGAGTTCAGCTCTTCAAGGATTCTGCGTGTATTCTTTCTGCCCTGCAGATCCACGATAAGGAAGTGCAGAGCGCCCCCTGGAAGCAGAGGTGCGGTGGTCATTTCATCTCCATCGAAGGTAAGCAGGACCGGGTCCACCCCATAGGCGCAGGCCTGATCCATCCTTCCGCAGTGAGAACCGGTAAGAAGCTCACCCCGGTAGGCAAGCTCCATTTCTTCTTCAATCGAAAGGTTGAGAGAATGGACCCTGTTGAATGCCCTGGCTGATAGAACGCATACTGCAGCAGAAGATGAAAGTCCTTTTTTCATAGGCAGAGTTCTTCTGTGTATACGCAGTCTCAGTCCGAGGTCAGGATACTTCTTCAGAAGGATAGATGCTGTACCGGCCGCATAAGAATCGAATACCGCGGATTCCGCCACTTTTTCCAGAAGCTCCGGCTCCGAAGGGTAGGAATGCAGGGGTCCCACGGACCCGTCCGGGAGGATCTGTGAGATGTGAAATCCCGCCTCCGCCGGTTCAGCGGTTCCATAAATTCCCTGATCCGTCCCGGCTACGATACAGCGGCCTGTCTCTACGGAGGGGTCGCTTTTCCTGTATTCACCGGCCCAGTCTGAATGCTCACCGAACAGGCAGAGCCTGCCCGGGACGAACAGGTCGATCTTATTCAACTATCCTGTCTCCCAGCTGTTTTGCTTCCTCTGCGAGGTCGAATTCCTGCATGGTTTTCAGAGTTGGTCTTCCCATCTTTCTGTCCCAGCCCCGAAGGGCATAGTACTCATCCATCACTTTCCTGAATCTTTCTCCGTCCATGGCCACCGGATGATCTATAAGAGGATTCGTCTGTTGTTCAGTTTTCTCAAAGTAAGGAATAACCGATTCATCATCAGCCCTTGATCTGCTGAAATTCCTTACAAGCAATGCTCGTTCGAGCTGAATCACTCTCGCCGAAGCATGGTTCAATTCCTCGTCTGTCCATGGAATGCCAGTGAGGGAGGTGAACATGTGCCGCTCGAACGATGGGCCTTCCATGTCTCCTGCTCTCGCGAAATTGTCTTCAGTCTTTCTTGAGTAGATCCTGGGAAAAACCTGATCACCGACTGTGAGAGAATCCTTCATAACCGATCTTTGACCGTGCCAGTATGCGGGGTAAGCCTTGCCCGAGTACCCGCTTTCCGGATCGGCACAGGTCTCCGATCCATACACCTTTGATGAGACTTGTTTTATTCTGTCCCACGTAAGACCAAGCTCTGGGGAGCATATCCTGCTCCATCCCATAATATTCTGCCCGTAACCGTGTGCACTTGAGATCGGATCCCGGGTATCCACCGCCCACTGCAGGGCGCTCACAATCCAGTAAGGGAAGAAGACGTAGTTTATTCTGTCTCCATGGCCGTCCCAGTGCCCGGCATACCCCCAGGCGGGGAAGAGCTGTTCCAGACGTTCAGAACCGATACCGAGGATTCTACTGGCCCGGGCGGTACCCTCGGATAATGCGGAGCGGAACTCCCCTTCCCGTCTCGATATTCCTCTTAGAAGGAAAGACCAGAACACGGGGGAATCCAGATCTATCTTCATTCCATCGATCTTTTCGATCACCCCATCGTTCCTGAGGTACCGGAGCCACGGAACAAGTCCCATAAGTATTTCCCAGTGGTTGAGCCCTTCATCGTTGGCAATCTGACCGATCTCGAAACCCGCCTCAAAACCGAGTTTCCAGTCGTAGAAGGTTCCCTCTATCCCGGGAAACAGTCCGGCAATGCAATCAACCTGCCCTGAGAGTTTTTTCCCCTTCTGCAGGACAGCGGGAACGGTTGTATAGAACCTGGCGTCATAGCATCTGACCGCGCACCCCTGTGTACATGCCTGGTAGCGCTGTCCGTACTTCTTTACCTTATCGCTGCTGAGCTCCGGTGTGTGCGGCCATCCGTGGGATGCGTGGGCTTCATTTCTCACAAGCCTGCAGACCTCAAGGAATCTCTCAGGTTCGGCCACAGGCAGAGGAAGGGTTCCATGCACGGCTATCGCCTTCAGATTCTTCGAGCCCATCACCGCTCCGTAGCCTCCCTGCCCGGAGGCGCTTTCCGTTTCGGTGGCGGCGATAGCTATCCGGACTCTGTTCTCCCCGGCCGGACCTATCGCAAATACTCTCCAGTCACTGCCGTATCCTTCCATTATCCTTTTCTGCGTGAGGTAGATTCCCATTCCCCAGAGTTTTCCAGCGTCTTCGATTGTGCAGGTTCTGTTCTCTATCTTCAGAAAAACCGGGCTTGAAGCTCTTCCTGTAACAACAATACCATCAAAACCGGCGTGTTTAAGCTCAGGACCCCAGTGTCCGCCGAATGATGACCTGGAGTACCACTCCTGTGGATACCCCTGGGATGAGATACCGCAGACTGTTGTTCTTCCCGAAAAGGGTGCCGCTGTTCCGGTGAGGGGTCCTGTAAGTATCATCAGAGGGCTCAGGGGGTCAAAAGCGGCTGTGCCCGGGGGAATTTCGTCCCATGCTATCCTTGCCGCCATTGCCCTTCCGCCGTACCAGTCCGGCAGGTAATCCTGAGTATCCTGCTGCTCGATAACTCCGGTGCTCAAGTTAACTCTGAGCAGTTTTCCAGCGTAGCCGCCGTACGTCATGATCTCTCTTCTGCCGGGATGATGGCGTTGAAAGTGCAGGCCTCCAGGCAGGCAGGATTTCCGCCGCAAAGGTCACATTTCAAAGGTGTGCCTGTGCGCCGGAACATGGCTCCGAACGGGCATGCTTCCACACAATTGCCGCACTTTGTGCACAGATCGTAGTTTATCACCCAGGCGCCACTGCGCAGATCTTTGTTTATTGCTCCTGCGGGACAGGCTCTTCGGCATTCAGGGCTTTCGCACTGCCTGCAGAAAATATGGGTGTGTTTCCCTGAGAATAGTTCCAGGTTCACCCTGATGAGGGATGCAGACCTGTCTTGCTCTCCGCATTGCAGAAGGGAGCAGACCGTCACGCAGTTCATGCAGCCGGTGCAGAGGTCGGACATGATAGTAAATTTCATCATTTGAAGCCTATACTATTCCTGAATCTGAGGATCCCAGTGAAGAATGTAACATGAAGCATAGAATGGCCCTCTGGTGATTATTCTGCTAAGCTCCAGTCTGTACTCGTTACTTAGATTCTCGGTAAATCGGCGCATCGCTGCTTCACTATCATCACCCCAGGGGAGAAGCGGTGGGACTACTATGGTGTAATTCTTCTGCTCAAGAAGCAGAAGCTCACTGTTGATATTGAATACCGCCTGACTTGAATCGGTATACCCGAACTCAGGATTGCTGAAACGCTGAACTGCGCCTCCGGCAGCAATGACCGTCAGGTTCTGCTCCTGCGCCCATATTCCCGCATCCCGCATTACCAGAAGCGGCCCGGCGTATCCCGCAAGTGTTGAGTCAGAATAGAAAGGCTGGAATTTTACGAGAAAATTGGTAGCTGCTGTTGCTGCGATAAACACAATGGAAATCAGCATGAATTTTCGGTTTGACTTGAAGAGAGTCCATAATATCCCGATTATCAGTGCCGGGAATGCTGCCGCAAGGTAACGGAAAAACATGAACTCCATGTCTGTAGCTGTAACGAACACAATGACGGTAAAGAAAAGTACCATTAATAGCGGGAACAATCCCAGAACCAATGCCATCCTGCCGACTGAAGTTTTCCTGAAACAAACCTGATACAGGAGCGACAGCAGAAGAATCGCCGTGAAGTAGTTCTGCAATCCCCCGGATGCTCCGATGGCAAGCAGGATGAAGCCCAGAATCAAACCTGTTTTTCTGTTCACTGACCTTGCAAAGAGAATTCCTGCGCTTACACTGACAGGGATCCACCTGAAATGGGAAATGAGGAAATAGCCGGCAAAGAATTTCATTCTTTCAAGAAACAATCCGATACTGAATGACTGGTCGATACCGGGCATATTAATCGGAAGAAAAATGAAACCATTTACAAAATAGTTTGAAATGCCGTGTATCACCGGCACCAGAAAGGGCGCTGCAAACAGAAGGATCCTGCGCCAGCGTAATTGCCGGAAGAAATAAATCTCTACAGCAATGTATGTAACCGGTAACACCAGTGCCTGCTCCCGCATCATAACAGCAAAAACACAGAGCAGAGATGCCATGAAGTATTTACTGCGTCTGTAAAAGAAGAGTGACCAGACAGATGCGGCCATAACTGCCGCAATCGGAAGCGGACGGAAAGCCTGCGAAAGAAATAGAGGACTCCCCAGAAGTGCAATGCCGCAGGCAATCCCCATTGCCTTTCCTGCGAGTTCACGTCCCAGTCGATATGTTCCGGCAATTGCCAGGAAAGAAAAAACAGCGGGAAGCAGATGAGCGATCCTTACCGTGTGCCCGAAAACCCTCATCGCTGCTGCCCACATCCAGAAATAAAAGGCTACGTGTCCACCGGCGGTCTCACCTCTGCCGGTACCTGATGGAATGAGCTGAAGCCCATTGTCCGCGATCCAGTTTGCGCAACTGTATCCGTAGCCCCATGCATCACCATAGATCGGCAGATCCGAATAGAGGAACAGATATAAAAGAGAAACGGTCAACAGGGTCAGACCATAGAAAAGAATGTCGGTTCTATCTGTTTTCATTCGCCTTCTATCCAGTCCTGCCATGTTTCTATTGTGCATGTACTCTCTGCAGGGAAATGTTTGTGCTTCTCGCGATCAGAATGAATATACCGATCTTTCAATATAAACATCAGTCATTTTTTCCGGGGAATATTGTTCCGCAATGACCGCATGCCGGAGATGAAAAGCTGACTGGATGGATCATGTATACTGTGCTATTATGTTCCCTTCGAGATTTTGGAGGATCATGATCCGAGGAATACCCTACACGTTGAGGTACAGCCGCCGTGCAAAAAGACTGAGCCTTCAGGTTGTCCCCGGAGAGGTGAGAGTCACAGCTCCTCCGGGAGCAAGTATTTCCGTTATCGATAAGTTTGTCCGTAGCCGCACCCGATGGGTGACGGAGAAGCTTGCATATTTCGCATCGGTTGTCCCTCCATTCATTCCTTCGGGATTCATACATGGTTCGGAAGTGACCGTTCTCGGGAGGAAGACAATTCTTCAGCTGTCTGAGAATGCTTCAGAGGTGGAAAGATTTATTGAGCGCAATGGTATTCTGTATGCATATCTGCCCAGGGGGTCAGATCTGACCCTGGCGGTTGCAAAGTGGCTTGATGAATTGCTCCTCAGTCATGTGAAGGGAATTGCAGGGAAGTATTCCCATCTCGGGCTCGTTCCCTCCGGAATCAGGCTCCGCACCGCACGGACCCGCTGGGGAAGCTGCAGCCCTCAAGGAAAGATCATGATCAACAGAATGCTGGTTCACGCTCCGATGATTGTGGTCGAATATGTTGTTGTTCATGAACTGGTTCATCTGCGGCACAGAAACCACTCAAAAAAATTCTGGAAGACAGTTAAGAGTATTCAAGGTGATGTGAAACCGCACAAGCAGTGGCTGAGACTGCAGGGAGCCTATCTGCTGAACAGGACCCCGTGAATGAAGATGATGATTCGGAAGAAGTTCCCGTTGACAGTATATTCCTGTGAGAAATGAAAAGGTGGAATATGGCTGACGAAAAGAAAATACTGGTTTCCCTCGACAGGATCGAGGAGGGAATTGCGGTTCTGGTAACACCAGGCGGCCACATGTGGCTTCTGCCTGCTGAGTATCTGCCGGAGGATTCGGGGGAGGGTGATGTTCTCGATGTTATTTTGAGAAGAAACCCGGGGGAGACGGAGAAGCTTGCCCGGAGGGTTCATGACCTTCAGCAGCGGCTTCTTGACCGGACCAGGGAGCGGAATGAAAACAAGGGTCAGTGAAGGAAGGCTCGTTCTTGTCGGCACTCCGATAGGAAACCTTTCCGATATGTCCGAAAGGGCAAAGGAAGCGATAGAGAACGCCGCTGTAGTAATGGCCGAGGACACCCGGCGAACTGCGAGGTTCGTGAATGACAGAAAGAAGCTCTACAGTTACCACGACCATAATGTTGCCGGCAGGATACCGCAGATAAAGGAATTTCTGAACGCCGGTGCCGTTGTCGCCCTCGTCTCGGATGCCGGTATGCCGGGGATTTCGGACCCTGCCTACAAGGCGGTAAGCGCTGCCATCAGAGGGGGACATAGCGTTGAAGTCATTCCGGGGCCTTCGGCGGTCATAACCGCCCTTGTGGCTTCAGGACTTCCAGTTGACAGGTTTTCCTTTGAGGGGTTTCTCCCGAGAAAGAAGGGAGCCAGGACTCATCGGCTTGAAGAGATGTCCACTTACAGCGGATCTATTGTATATTACATTGGTCCTCATCATCTCCTGAAGTATCTGGAAGAGATGAGAGGTGTCTTCGGTGATCGCCCCGTATGTGTTGCCAGGGAAATGACGAAAATCCATGAAGAATACGTGCGTGGGAACATTACGGAAGTTGCGGATTATTTCTGTAAAAGGAAAATCCGCGGTGAGATAACTTTAGTTGTTGGCGGAGCGGTACTGACATCGGATTTTTTTAATTGACGATGACTTATGCTGTTTCTATTTTTCGATGTATTGCAGAACAGATTCCAGGAGGTTTGTAAACCTGGAGAATATAAGAAACGCTGGCAGAAAACTTCTGTTTCCCCTGGTCAGGCTGTTTTTGGCGATTGGCATGGGACCCTTTTTGGTAACCACGATGGGGCTTCTAGTTACAGCCGTTGCGGCATGGTTTATATGGGACGGGAAATTCATTGTCGGAGTTGTGTTTTTCATTGTCGGCAGCATTCTTGATGCTGTTGATGGTGAACTTGCGCGAAGGAAGAACGTGGTCAGCAAAGCTGGCGCGGTTTTTGATTCATGCTGTGACCGCATTGGAGAAGTCCTTATTTTTGGAGCACTCCTTGCGGGAAAAGCTGGAGATGCTCACCATATTCTGGTTTACCTTGTGCCGGCAGCGATAGGAGGCTCGTTTATGGTAAGCTACATCAGGGCCAGGGCCGAAGGTCTTAACCTATCCTGTTCCGTTGGTGTGTTTACCCGGACGGAAAGGCTTGTTCTGCTGATGGCCGGCCTTGTGACCGCAGGGTTATGGGATACACAGGCCCTTGTGATTACGCTGATAGTTCTTTCAGCGGGATCATGGTTTACTGCAGGGCAGCGGTTTGTTAAAGTACTCAGGGACGGTAGAGGGATTTCACTTGATTAGGGAATGATATCCCGATCAACCGTATTTTATTTGTTCTATCCATTCAGGGAGGCTATGAATGTCAAAAAAAGTGAGAGTCGCGATCATAGGCGTTGGGAACTGCGCCAGCAGTCTGGTCCAGGGCGTGGAGTTCTACAGGAACTCAAAGGATACTGAAAAGGTTCCCGGTCTCATGCATGTGAATCTGGGAGGATATCACATAAGTGATATAGAGTTTTCAGCCGCTTTCGACATCAACATTACAAAGGTTGGAAAAGATCTCAGTGAAGCCATCCTTGCCGATCCGAACTGTACGGTCAAACTCTGTGATGTTCCGAAACTGGGAGTCAAAGTACACAGGGGCATGACACACGACGGCCTTGGAAAATATCTCAAGGAAGTCATTAAAAAGGCACCCGGTCCAACTTCCGATATTGTCGGAATACTCAAAGAGACAAAAACCGATGTGGTTGTCAGTTATCTGCCTGTTGGCAGTGAAGAGGCGACTAAGTGGTACGTGGAACAGATTCTTGATGCCGGCTGTGCATTTGTGAACGCTATACCGGTTTTCATTGCACGCGAACCGTACTGGCAGAAGAGATTCCGGGATCGCGGGCTTCCCGTTTTCGGTGATGATATCAAGAGCCAGGTCGGCGCAACAATACTTCACAGAGTAATGACCCGTCTTTACGAAGACAGAGGTGTAAGACTTGACCGTACCTATCAATTGAATGTCGGCGGAAATACCGATTTCCTTAATATGCTCGAACGGGAAAGACTCGAAAGCAAGAAGATATCTAAAACCAATGCTGTGACCTCCCAGCTTCCAGGTGGTCTTGACCCTCGAAACGTGCACATTGGTCCCAGCGATTATATCGAATGGCTTGATGACAGAAAATGGTGCTACATCCGGATGGAAGGCACAAGCTTCGGAGATGTTCCGCTTACCATCGAAGCCAAGCTTGAAGTGATTGACAGCCCGAACTCCGCAGGCGTGATAATTGATGCTGTAAGGTGTGCAAAACTTGCCCTGGATAACGGTCTTTCCGGAGCCATCGAAGCTCCTTCATCCTACTTCTTCAAATCACCTCCTGTTCAGTATTACGATGATCAGTGCAGGAGGATGACAGAGGATTATATCGGACAGTATCACCAGGAGAAACAGGCTTCCGAAAAGAAGCCAAAGAAATAGATCTTGAAGGCTAGCAGTGCCGGCTCCCGCGGCAGCTTCATCACATTTGAAGGAGTTGAGGGAGCCGGTAAATCCACACGGTGCCGGGAACTTATAGGCAGGCTTGAGCAAAGCGGGATTTCAGTTCTGCATACAAGGGAGCCTGGAGGTCCGCCTGCCTCCGAGAGGATCCGCTCACTCCTTCTCGACCCGGAACTCCTGATATCACCTCTCACGGAGCTTATGCTGTACCTCGCATCGAGAGCATCAAATGTTGATCTTATTATCAGACCGGCGCTTTCGGAGGGCATTAATGTTATCTGTGAACGCTACTCCGACGCTACTTATGCTTATCAGATAGGGGGTCGCGGCCTTCCTGCGAAACCTGTTAAGGATGCTGATAGCCTTGCTACAGGGGGTCTTATGCCGGATTTGACGATTCTTCTTGACCTTGACCCTGAGGAAGGATTCGCGCGGCTGAGAAGACAGGGAAGGGAAAAGGACAGAATAGAGCTGGAAAAGATCTCTTTCCACAGACGCGTAAGACAGATCTACCTCGAACTGGCTTCGAATGAGTCCAGATATTTTGTTATTGATGCGTCACAGGAACCGGATGTTCAGGATCGACTTATTATTGACAGTGTTATGAGTATGATTTCAGAAAAAATGACGAGGGAGACAGAAAAATGAAGAAAATTCTGCCAGGCTGGGTTACTGTAGTTCTTGCCACAGGTCTTATTGTCGCCGGCGGATTGATGATTCTTCCCTCCGCCATAGCGTACGACTCCGTTTCCGCGAATTCCTCCCTTGAACTTTTCATGGACGTGTTTTCAAGAACAACCATAACCTATGTGGACTCAACTGATTCACAGGAACTCATAGAAGCTGCTCTGAGGGGAATGCTGGAATCCCTTGATCCCAACAGTATCCTTCTGAGCCCCGACGATTACGAAAATCTTCGGATACAGCTGTCCGGCTCCTTTGAGGGGGTTGGAATAACCATCGGTATCAGGGATGAATGGCTTACGGTCATATCACCCGTTGAGGGTACTCCCGCTTTCAGGGCCGGCATGAAAGCCGGAGACAGGATTGTTGAGATCGACGGAGTTTCAACGTCAGGCGTGACAACAACTGAGGCTGTCATGCAGATAAGAGGTCCCCGGGGGAGCGCGGTTGATCTTACCGTTGTACGGCCAGGGCTGCCGGATTCCATCAATTTTGAAATAGAGCGGGATGTCATCGATCTACCCTCCGTTCCTGCCGCATTCATGATAGATGACGAAACCGGGTACATACGCCTTTCGAGGTTTGGAGAAGAGACTCAGAAGGAAGTCAGGAATGCTCTGCGGGAGATTGTGGAGGAGGGAGCTGAGAATCTGATACTTGATCTTAGGGGAAATGCAGGAGGGCTCTTCAGTGCTGCTGTTGACGTAGCCGACTTCTTTCTTCCATCCGGTACGCTGGTGGTTTCCACCAGGGGAAATGCAGTTGGTGAAGATAATTATTATACGACAGCCAGAATGAGTTTCGATGGTGGTCTTGTTCTCCTGGTCGATGGAGGGAGTGCCAGTTCATCTGAGATAGTCGCCGGTGCGCTTCAGGATAACAATGCAGCTATCCTCATCGGAAGCAGAACATACGGAAAAGGATCTGTTCAGACACTGATGGATCTTGGTGAATTTCCCAATCTTGGCCATTACGGAGTAAAACTGACCACAGCAAGGTATTTCACTCCCGATGGCAGTAGTATTGACAGGACACTGAACGATGATTTCCTCAATGGCGGCTCCGAGGATACTCTGGAAAACTGGGGGATAGCCCCCGATATTACGGTGGAATCGGGCGAGATATCCGGCTCATTACCCGTTGAGCTCTACGCCGCATCAGCATTCTTCAAATATGCCACGGATTATGTACTTGAGCATGATATTGAAGCTGATTTCTGGCCTGACAGCACGTGTGTCGCAGATTTCAGAAGCTATCTCACTGAAGAGGGCTTTGAATGGGAGGATGGAGAATTCACCGACAATCTGTTTTACATAGAACGCTCCCTTTTCGCGGAGATCGCAGCGAGAACATGGGATCGGGAAATGTACTATCGAATGATGACTCCTCATGATGAAGCGGTCCAGAGAGCTCTACAGTATTTCAGGGATGGAGAGTAGTGAAAATAAGATTCGGAACTTCCGGGTGGCGTGGTATTATCGCGCGGGAATTTACCTGGGACCGGGTTAACCGTGTGGTGGACGCAATCGGGCTGATGCTGCAAGGAGAAGGACGAAACAGCATCGTGATCGGTGGTGATTGCAGGTTTCTATCTCCGGAGCTCGCGGAGTCTACCGCAGAGAGGATGGCCGGATACGGATTCGAAGTAATTCTTTCCCGCGGCCCCTGTCCCACACCTGTCCTCTCTCACGCCTGCAGAAAGGGTGGGCACGGCGGTGTAATCAATTTCACGGCAAGCCATAATCCTCCGCTTTACAACGGGATAAAATTCAGTCCGTGGCATGGCGGTCCCGCTGACAGCGACATGACAACCTCGATTGAAAAACTGATCGAAGCGGGAGAAAAACCTGAAAGAGGTTCCGGTTCAGTCGTTCAGAAGGACCTTAGAAATGATTATTCAAGGGAAATTCAGAAGTATCTGAACGCTGACGTATTCCTCAGCAGCAACCTGAAAGTTGTATACGATGCTTTCTCCGGAGCAGGATCAGGGCTTCTTGACCGTATTCTGCTTGATCTCGGCGCTTCAGTTCGTGTATTGAACGGGGTGAGAGATCCTCTTTTTGCCGGCAGACAGCATCCCGAACCGGGGGAAAGCGGTACTGCCGATTTAGCACTTCAGGTCATTGCAAGCGGTGCCTCCCTGGGTGTGGCAACCGATGGGGACGCAGACCGGTTCGGGATTATCGACGAAAATGGTGAGTTTGTCTCACCTCATGATTATCTTCCCCTCCTTCTGAATTATCTTGTGGAAGTCAAAGGTTATAATGGAGTTGCCGTCAGATCGGTAACCACCAGCAGCCTCATTGACAGAGTCGCCCTGGATCACGGCCTTGAAACCGTAGTAACCCCTGTAGGTTTCAAATATCTTGGAGCGGAAATGCTTAAAGGTAATGTGATTCTCGCAGGTGAAGAGAGCGGCGGTCTTTCTATTATGGATCATGTTCCCGAAAAGGACGGGATACTGGCATGCCTCCTCGCAGCGGAAATGGTCTGTGCCGAAGGCAGAGGCCTTGCCGCGCAGCTGGATGATTTCTGGGAAAAGTACGGCAGGGTTTATGTTTCGCGAGTTGATCTTCACCTGGACGATTCTCTCAGAGAACACGTTACGGAGAACTATTTCGAATCCGATCCATCGGAGATAGCGGGGCTGGCTGTTGAATCCATTGACCGGACAGACGGTGTACGGATGATACTGGAAGACGGTGACTGGGTACTCATAAGGCTGTCCGGTACTGAGCCTCTCGCCAGGATATACGTCCAGTCCGATACCTCTGAAAAACGAGACGGTATTCTTGAAAAAGTAACTGCAGGATTCCATCGAATGAAGCATATCTGATGATTCTCGATACCGAAAACCTGATAATTGACCTCAAGAGCCTCTCCAGGGGTATGAACAGGGGAGTGTTCAATATCCCGCTTGAAAAGGTCAGATGGAATATTGAAGATGTGGAACCTGTCGATTCGAAGGGTACACTGGAGCTTGCGGTTGATTATAGAGACGATGCCATCCTGTTCGCCGGCTCGCTTGACGGACATTTCCAGACACCCTGTGCAAGATGTCTCGAGCCATCCAGGTTCAGTATCAGTGAGGAGATTTACCGGGAATACGCCTGGACCCCCGACCCCGCATCCGACGAGCAGAGAGAAGTAATACCTAACACCGGAAAGCTGGATATACTCGCAGCCGTCCGGGAAGCGATATTACTCTCAATCCCGGGTAAACCACTGTGCTCTCCTGACTGTACCGGAATATGTTATAATTGAATATATTCTAAAGTACCATATTTTTACAAATCGAAGATAATATGTCATTGAGTTGACATCAGAGGAAATGAGAAGGAACTATGCCAGTACCAAAAAGAAGACACTCATCCACAAGAAGAGATAAACGAAGAGCAAACGATGCGCTTTCAGAGAAATCTACCAGCAATTGTCCTCAGTGCGGTGAACCCCGGATACCGCACAGGGTCTGCAGGCACTGCGGTTTCTACGACGGCAGACAGGTTATTGCACCGGAAGAGGGGTAATCTTCTGAATTCCATCCTGTTGAATGGTTACGCAGTTGCCTGAGCCGATCAGTATTGCCGTGGATGCCATGGGAGGGGACAATGGCCCTTCAGTGATAGTCCATGGGGTGGTTGAGTTTTACCGCGACTGCAGCAGATCAACCACAGAGAATGTAGCTATCAAGCTGGTCGGTGACAGGGATGTGCTCTCAAGGCTTCTTTCCAGAAGTAAAGGAGCCAGATTACCGATAACAATACAGCACGCTTCCCAGGTAATAGCCATGGACGATCATCCCGCTGAAGCTCTCAAAAGCAAACCGGACAGCTCAATGCTTGTCATGGCGGGACTTCAGAAGAAAGGGCTCGTACAGGGCATGGTGAGTGCCGGCAATACCGGAGCCATGATGGCTGCCAGCCTCTTCGCACTTGGAAGAATAGAAGGTGTTCCCAGGCCTGCAATAGCTGCAACAATTCCAACACAGAATAATCCCATCGTTGTACTGGACGTAGGGGCTAATATCGGCTGTAATAAGAATCAGCTGTTTCAGTTTGCCCTCATGGGAGAAGCTTATTCAAAGTGTGTATTTGGTATAGATAATCCCAGGATAACATTGCTCAATGTAGGTCATGAAAGAACCAAAGGACCCTCGGTGATTCAGGATGTTTACGGAATGCTGGAAGATTCCGAATTGAATTTTCTCGGCAACATAGAGGGAGACGGCATACTCAAAGGTGAAGCCGATGTTATCGTTTGTGACGGGTTTACCGGCAATATTCTTCTTAAGACCTTTGAGTCGATAGCCGATCTTGTCGGAGGATCACTCTACCTGGAGATGAAACGTCATTGGGCATCCAGAGCGGGATACCTGTTGATGAGGCATTCCTTTTCAAAGCTCTGGGAAAGACTGGATTCGGCCGAGTATGGAGGGGCTCCATTACTCGGACTGAACGGAGTTTCCATAGTAGCTCACGGCAGCAGTACCTCGAAGGCGATAAAGAATGCCATCGTTGCTGCATGCGATTTTTACAGGAGCGGGGTAAGCGACAGGATCCGTCAGGAGATCAGTCGTACGATAACTTGAGATTGGAGAAACGGTGAGCAGGAACGCTTTTATTGTTGGCACAGGACATGCGGTCCCCGATGGTATAATCACAAATGCCGATCTTGAAAAAATAATCGACACTTCAGATGAGTGGATCACAAAGATGACCGGCATCAAGGAACGCCGGAAAGCCGACGATTCCACAGCAACCTCCGATCTGGTGACCGTGGCGGTCACAAATGCCATGAAGGTTGCGGGATGGAAGCCGGAGGATGTTCAGGGCATTATTGTCGGAACCGTCACACCGGATTACTATTTTCCTTCAACTGCAGCGCTGGTGGCTGACAGGCTCGGAATGGGAAAGATCCCTGCATACGATTTCGAGGCGGGATGTACCGCCTTTATCTACGGACTTGTACAGGCAAAGGCATTCATTGAATCGGGAATGATGGACAGAATGATCGTAGTAGGTTCCGACTGCCTGACCAAGATCACCAACTGGACGGACAGATCAAGCTGCATTCTTTTTGGTGACGGAGCAGGAGCGGTTGCCGTATCATCGGAGGGACCCGGCGGGAGGCTGGGAGGGTATCACTGGGGAAGTGACGGCTCTCTGGGCGAACACCTGCTGCAGCCTGCTGGAGGAACGAGAAAGCCGGCTTCTCTCGAAACAGTTGAGAAGAATGAGCATACCATTCATATGAACGGCTCAAGAATTTTCAAGCACGCCGTACGGGCTATGCATGACTCTTGCATGGAAGCCCTTAAAATGGATGGAACAGAGAAGAAAGATGTTGATCTTCTTGTATCCCACCAGGCTAACCTGAGAATAATCGATGCAACCGCCAGGGCGCTTGAACTCAAACCTGAACAGGTATACATCAATATCCAGAAATACGGTAATACATCCGCTGCATCCATTCCCATGGCTCTTGATGAAGCTGTAAGAGATAACACGATAAAGGAATCAAGTACAGTTGTTCTTGCAGCATTCGGCGCAGGGCTTACATGGGGCGGAATGATACTGCACTGGTAGGAACAGGTAGGAGGGTTATTATGAAGAGACTTGCTGTCGTAACCGGAGCAGCAAGGGGTATCGGTTATTCGATCTCTGAAAAGCTGGTGAGATCCGGCTGGTCAGTCGCTGGCTGTGATGTTTTGAAGGATGATCTCATGACGGCATCCGATAAACTCGGGGATTCATTCAGCCCCTGGGTACTTGATATTACAGATGAGAATGCAGTGCAGGAAACTGCCGGCAGGATCGAGAATGAACTGGGACCGGTGTTCGGCCTCGTGAACAACGCGGGCATTACGCGCGATGGCCTTATCATGAGAATGGAAAAAAAAGACTGGGATCTTGTCCTCAATGTTAATCTTACCGGCGCTTTCCTCATGTGCAGGGCGTTTTCCCGCGGTATGCTGCGGCAGAAAGAAGGATCCATAGTCAATATTTCTTCTGTCGTAGCTTTGCTCGGAGCTCCCGGACAGGTGAATTACGTATCAACAAAAGCCGGCCTTCTGGGTCTTACACGCTCCCTCTCCCGGGAATTCGCTGCAAGGAATATACGTGTAAATGCCGTAGCTCCTGGTTTTATCGAGACGGAAATGACCAGGGAGCTTTCCGAAAAGATCAGAGAAGATTACGCAGGCAGAGTGCCGATGAAGAGAATGGGGAAGCCTGAAAATATCGCTGATGCGGTTCGTTTTCTACTTGATGATGTTTCTTCTTATATTACCGGAGTAGTACTTCCGGTAGATGGTGGATTGACAACTTGAGAAAGGAATTTGAATATGTCACTTGAAAGCCGTGTAACCGAGATCATTATTGACAAGCTGGGAGTAAAACCCGAGCAGGTAACAGTGGAAGCTCAGTTTGATACAGATCTTGGAGCCGACTCAATTGATCAGTACGAACTTATCATGGGTTTTGAAGATGCCTTCGGTCTTCGGATTGATGAAGACGAAGCAACACAGCTTACAACGGTTGGTAAAGTTATCGAGTATCTGAGGGCAAAAGACCTCGATAAGTAGCCGTTGATTTCAGTATTTGTCGCACCGCAGTCAACATACTGCGGTGCGGTACTGTGTGTGGATGGATTGTAGAGCGTTTACTTCTTAAGGACAGAGGATTGATTCTATGTATAAGCGTGTTGTGATCACAGGAGCCGGTGTGATAGGGCCTGTCGGCAAGACGGCTTCGGAAAACTGGGATAACGCTATATCCGGTATATCTGGAATCCGGAGAATGACCATCATCGATCCTGAGGATTTCACAAGTCAGATAGCTGGAGAAGTGAAGGATTTCGATCCGCTGGATTATCTGGACAGAAAAGTGGCGAAGAGAACCGACAGGTACACTCAGTTCGCCATGGTAGCCGCCCGTGAAGCCTTCGCCCAGTCCGGCATAGAAAATAAAATCGATCCTACAAGACTCGGTGTTATCATTGGATCCGGCATTGGCGGCATTACAACCCTGGAGCGCGAGCATAAAGTCGCTCTGGAACGGGGCGTCAGCAGGATTAATCCTTTCTTCTGCCCCATGATGATAAGCAATATCGCCGCCGGACGAGTGGGAATTGATCTTGGAGCAAAGGGCCTGAACTTCTCCACTGTAACGGCCTGCGCGAGCAGCGGTCATGCCATTGCAATAGCGATGGATATGATCAGGCTGGGAAGAGTTGATGCGATCCTTGCGGGCGGGTCTGAAGCCCCGCTTACGCTTACCGGGGTCGGAGGATTTTGCCAGCTCAAGGCACTCTCCACAAGAAATGACGATCCCCAGACCGCTTCCCGTCCCTTCGATCGCGACCGTGACGGCTTTGTTCTATCCGAGGGCGGTGCTGTAGTCATGCTGGAAGAACTCGATCATGCAGTGAAACGTGGTGCCAGGATAATCGCTGAAGTAGCAGGCTCTGGAATGACATGCGATGCGTTTCATATAACAGCGCCTGCTGAGAACGGGGAAGGTTCATCAAGGGCAATGAAGCTTGCCACGCAGGATGCAGGTATAGAACCGGAGGATGTTGGCTATGTCAACGCTCACGGAACATCCACACTACTGAACGACATTAACGAGACAAAAGCTATAATAACGGCGCTTGGCACCGAGAAGGCTATGAGAACCCCTGTTTCCTCCACTAAATCAGTTACCGGACACATGCTGGGGGCCGCTGGTGCTGTAGAGGCGATATTCACCGCTTTTGCTCTGCGGGACGGTATTCTGCCTCCAACCGCTACTCTGCAGAACCCTGGAGAAGGCTGTGTTCTCGATTATGTTCCTGGAGAAGCACGGAAAGCCGATATCATGTACGCCCTTTCGAATTCACTGGGTTTCGGCGGGCATAATGTTACAATTGCTCTGAAGAAGTACTCAGGAAAGTAATCTTATGACCGGTGATCCGGTGCCTGAGGCTGAGGAGATACTGAAATACCGATTCAACGACCGCAGGCTTCTGCAAAAGGCATTGACTCACAGTTCCGTCACAAATTCAAGCTCTCCCGGAAACGATTATGAAAGGCTGGAGTTCCTGGGTGATGCAGTGCTGGAGCTTGTTACAAGGGAGTATCTACTGGCGGAGTTTCCGAACGAGCCGGAGGGAGTTCTGACCAGGAGGAAGATAAGGATAGTTCAGAAAGGTAATTTGTCAGAGCACGGCATAAGGCTGGGTTTTGACAAACTGGCTCATGTAGGCAGGAGTTTTGTGAATTCCGGCGGTGCACTTGAATCCATGACAGCCGATATTGTAGAATCCCTTATCGGTGCCATATACATTGACTCTGGTCTTCAGTCGGCCAGGGAGTTTATTATAAGGGAGATTCTGAAACAGTCAGATGATTCGGGTCCACTCTCAGACGCCCGCAGTGAACTTCAGGAATACTGCCAGGCAGAGGGATTAGAACTTCCGGAATACTCACTGACCGACAGGAGTGGCCCGGATCATAATCCTGTTTTCACATTTACAGTCAGCATTGAGGGGAAATACGCGGGGAGAGGAACCGGACCTACCCGCAGAGCAGCCTGTGGAAAGGCTGCCAGGATTGCATTGAAAAAACTCGAGAGGATGGTTTAGAGTGAATTATTATCTGTCAGAAGAATTGAACGACTTGAAGGATCTCTGTGCAAAGATAGCGGAGAAGTACATCCTGCCTGTTCGGGCGGAGCTGGATGAGGAGAACAGGTTTCCCCGCGAGATTATAAAGGTTATGGCAGATAGTGATCTGAACGGCATCTATATTCCCGAAGAATATGGAGGCGTTGCAGAGATGTTCGGCGGCGGTTCCATGGCACTCACCGTGGCGACTGAGGAACTTAGCAAAGCCTGTGGAGGCGTTGCTGTTTCCTATGCAGCCAACGCCCTGGGCGCGATGCCGATCCTTATTTCAGGATCCGAAGAACAGAAGAAGAAATACCTCCCCGACCTTGCCTCAGGAAAGAAGCTGGCTGCTTTTGCTCTTACAGAATCTGAAGCCGGAAGTGATGCCGGAGGAGTAAAGACGAAAGCTGTTAAAGATGGAGACAGCTACGTACTTAACGGAACCAAGCAGTGGATTACAAACGGCGGTGAAGCACAGATATACACGGTTATCGCCCAGACCGATCCGTCCAGAGGAACCAGGGGTCTTTCCGCCTTCATAGTTGAAGAGGGTACCCCCGGATTCAGCTACGGCAAAAAAGAGGATAAAATGGGTATCAGAGCATCCTCGACCATGGAACTGATATTCGAGGATTGCCGGGTACCTGCAGAAAACCTGATCGCAAGGGAAGGACATGGATTCCTTGTAGCCATGAAAACCCTGAATAAGTCCCGACCCGGAGTAGCGGCACAGGCCCTCGGCATAGCACAGGGAGCACTCGATGAGGCGGCAAAGTACGCTTCTGAAAGAGTGCAGTTCGGCCAGAGAATCGATTCCTTCCAGGGCATTCAGTTCATGCTTGCTGACATGGCGACACAGGTTGAAGCAGCGAGGGCACTTGTATACAGTGCGTCAAGGATGATCGATGCTGGAGAAAGAAAATACGAAAAGGAATCCGCCATGGCGAAAGTATTTGCCAGCGACGTAGCCATGAAGGTTACAACTGACGCTGTTCAGATTCTAGGCGGTTACGGTTACATGAAAGAGTATCCCGTTGAAAAAATGATGCGGGACGCTAAAATCACTCAGATATATGAAGGTACGAACCAGATACAGCGCAGTGTGATAGCATCTGCACTGATAAAGGAAACGGCCGCCAAAGGGAAGTAGTAAAATGCGGATAGTCGTTGCAGTAAAACAGGTTCCCGATACTGCCGAGGTTCGGATAGACGAAGAGCGCGGTACACTTGTTCGAGAGGGTGTTCCATCCATATTGAACCCCTTCGACGAGTATGCCCTTGAGGAAGCCATGAGATGGAGAGACGAACTGGGTGGAACAGTTACGGTTATGACAATGGGTCC
Organism: Candidatus Fermentibacterota bacterium; assembly: GCA_003644925.1. Lineage (GTDB taxonomy): Bacteria > Fermentibacterota > Fermentibacteria > Fermentibacterales > JCC-6 > Aegiribacteria. The sequence goes on along the minus strand of QNDS01000006.1, from coordinate 5,701 downwards.
CCCCCAGGCCGAAGCTGTACTCAGGGAAGCTGTTTCCATGGGAGCTGATGAGGCAGTTCTTCTTTCCGACAGGGCATTTGCGGGAGCTGATACCTGGGCTACCAGCCATACCCTTGCGAAAGCAGTGGAGAAAATGGGTGATGTGGACATCGTCATGACCGGCAAACAGGCCATTGATGGAGATACCGCCCAGACAGGCCCCAGTATAGCGGCTTCTCTTGACTGGCCCCAGATAACTTTCGTCGGCTTCGTTCGGGAACTGAACCATGAGAGCATTGTAGCGGAGCGATACGTAGAAGGAGGCTGTGAAGTGATAAGAGCCTCTCTTCCCGTTGTTATCACGGTGCTCAAAGATGCCAATACTCCAAGACTTCCTTCACTCAGAGGGAAAATGAAATCCCGTAAGATCGAGATTCCTGTCTGGGGCCGGGAGGATCTTGAGCTTCCCGAGCATGAGGTTGGTCTCGACGGATCACCCACAAGGGTTGTCAAAATCACAACTCCCGAGCTCATCTCAAACGGGGAAATTCATCATGGCGAGCCAGAGAAGCTGGCAAAACTTCTGGTCGACTCCCTCCTCGGTTCGGAGGAACAGTAATGGCAAGTATTGAAGTACGCAAGGAGACCTGCGTCGGATGCGGTGAATGTGTACCTGCATGCCCCTTCGGCGCCATAACAATGGATGACTCCCTGGCCGTTATCAGTGATGAATGCACATTGTGCGGTGCCTGCGAATCATCGTGTTCCTACGGAGCAATAATCATCAGGACCGGTGAAACGGGCGAAACCGAGATAGATCAGTATTCAGGCATTCTGGTGCTTGCAGAACAGCGTGACGGTACAATTGATCACAGCACACTGGAGCTTCTTGGGGAGGCCAGAAGACTGGCCGAAGCTGACGAAAGCTCCGTATCGGTGGTTCTTCTCACTGAAGAAGCCGGTGACTGGCCTGCAGAACTCATCAGTTACGGAGCGGACACTGTCTATCTTGCGGAGGATGTTCAGCTTAAACATTTCAGGACAGAACCCTTCTCCAGAATTGTCGAGAAACTGATAGTCGAGAAAAAGCCTGCTGTTGTACTGGCTGCTGCTACTACCACAGGGCGCGACCTCATGCCCAGGATCGCAAAGAACCTGAACACAGGGCTTACCGCTGATTGTACTGAACTTGCAATCGATCCTGAATCCGGCGGCCTTCTTCAGACCAGACCCGCCTTCGGGGGAAACATACTGGCCACAATTGTCTGTTCTGATACAAGACCGCAGATGGCAACTGTCAGACCCAGGGTTATGAAAGCCATGGATCCCGATGAAAACAGAAGCGGAGCGGTTGAGAAGATAGAGTTGTCATCGAACGACCTTGCAAGCAGAACTGAAGTCCTGGAGTTCAATCCTATTGATGAGGCTCCGTGGATATAACCGAGGCTGAGGTTATCGTATCAGGCGGAAGAGGGCTGAAAAGCCCTGAAAATTTCGCTCTTCTGAAGGAACTCGCGAACCTTCTGGATGGAACTATCGGTGCAAGCCGCGCTGCAATAGATGCCGGCTGGGTTTCGTATCCGCACCAGGTGGGACAGACTGGAAAAACGGTTCAGCCGAAAACCTACATTGCATGCGGGATATCAGGGGCGGTTCAGCACAGGGTTGGAATGCAGTCCTCCGATAGAATCTTTGCAGTTAACAAGGATGAAACCGCTCCCATATTTGAGTTCTGCGATGTCGGCTTCGTGGGTGATCTCTTTGAAATCATCCCATTGGTCATCAAGGAGATTAAAAAACGGAGAAAATGATCCACCTGAATCCCGATGGATTACAAGAACAAGTAAGCCCAGCTAAGGATCGGAAGCAATTATAAGATGCAGAATGACAGCACAGGAACAGAATACGCGGAGAATACCGAGTTTTACCGTCTGACCGGTCGCGAGACACTTGAAGCCCTCGGGTCTTCCGAAAAAGGGTTAACAAGGAAGGCTGCGGAGAAGATTCGTTCCCGAACCGGTTCCAACGAGATAGTGTCGGATGTAACCGTTCCAAAATGGATGATTTTCCTGAAGCAGTTCCGGGAGCTGCTCGTTCTTGTGCTTATAGCAGCCGGAATTGTTTCAATTGCCATCGGCAGTTACCGTGACGGCGCAATAATGTTCATAATAGTCATTATCAACGCTATTATCGGTTTCATTCAGGAGTACAAAGCCGGAAGGATACTGGAGCGGCTGAAGGAGCTTATCCAGTCCCCCGCCAAAGTGCTTGTGGACGGGGTACTTACGGAGGTGGCGCAAGGGCTGCTCGTGCCCGGGGATATAGTTGAAATCGAAGCGGGAGACAAAATTCCCGCGGACTTGAGGCTTATTGAATGCTTCGATTTCCGTACGGTGGAATTCTCACTGACAGGTGAATCCATGCCCAGGGAGAAGAGTACCAGCGCCATTGCTGACAGATGCATAATATCCGACCGGGAGAATATGGCCTTCACGGGTACAACGGTTGCGACGGGTAGTGCAACCGGGGTTGTCGTCAGAACAGGTATGTCCACTGAAATGGGCAGAATAGCAAGCATGACCCAGGAAACGGCCACCGTTAAATCCACTTTGCAGAAGGAACTTGGAATCCTGGCAAAATGGCTGACCCTGATAGTCGTTGTTCTCAGTATAGGTCTCTTTGCAGTAGCTCTGTGGCAGGGATTTCCGCTGATTACTAGTATGATCCTCGCCCTCGGTGTCGCTGTGGCCTCCGTTCCCCAGGCACTCCCTGCCCAGGTTACTGTTGCCCTTACAGCTGCCAGTAAAAGGCTTGCAGATCTGCAGGCGGTGGTTAAGAATCTGCCTTCGATAGAAACCCTCGGCTCTACTACCGTGATATGCACCGACAAGACCGGCACTCTTACGAAAAATGAAATGACCGTAACGAAGATCTGGTTTGACGGCAGTGAATACAGGCTGACAGGAACAGGATACAAGCCTGAAGGGGGAATTCTGGATTCGGATGGCAACGAACTGACCAGCGAACAGATAGAGTATATAGAGATAATGATGGATGCCGGAACGATGGCATCCAACGCCGAAATTCACCCGCCTGACGAAGAGCATAAAAGCTGGTATCCCGTTGGAGACCCTACTGAAGCCGCTCTTGTGGCCATGTCCACAAAACTGGGAACCAGAAGTCCCACAGAGGACGAGGAGAATCCCGAGCTTCATGAGTTCCCCTTCGATTCTGATAGAAAGAGGATGAGTTCCGTAAGAAAATTCGGTGACAGGGTAGAGCTGGCCATGAAGGGCGTGACGGACAGCGTTCTCTCTATTTCGAAGTACATTTACCGGAATGGGAAAGCCGTACCTATTACCGAGGAGGACCGGGAACGGATCAGGAGCCTTAACGAGGAATTTTCCAACCAGGCTCTGAGAGTACTTGCTATCGCTTTCCGTCCCCTCGAGCTGGATGGAAGCGATTATGTAATTGAGGAGATAGAGAAGGATGTTATCTTCCTCGGTCTCGCGGGAATGACCGATCCACCTAAAGAGGGTGTAAAAGAGGCGATAGCCGCATGCCATGAAGCCAGGATACGAATAGTTATCATGACCGGCGCCCATTCAATAACAGCTAAGGCCGTTGGCAGGGAAATCGGCCTGTGCAGATCGGGAGAGCCCGCTGTTTATACAGGCGAGCAGTTGGAAGATATCGATGATGAAGAGCTCACCCGGATTCTCATGACGGATGATTCGGTGATATTTTCCAGGGTAAGCCCCGCTCACAAGCTCAGGATCGTCAATATTCTTGAGGATCAGGACGAGGTGGTGGCTGTAACGGGCGACGGTGTTAACGACGCTCCGGCGCTTAAAAGGGCAGATATCGGTGTCGCTATGGGTATAACAGGAACCGATGTCGCGAAGGAAGCCGCGGAACTGATACTTCTTGACGACAGTTTCCCCACTCTTGTGGAGGCAGTCAGAGAAGGCCGCACCATATATGCCAATCTTAAGAAAACCGTCCTCGCTTCCATGACCACGAATGCAGCCGAGCTTGTGATCGTGATCCTCGGGCTTACGGCTGTTGCCCTGGGTGACTGGGCCATACCCATACTCGCCCTTCAGATTCTGGCGATTGACCTGCTTGCCGAGGTCATGCCCCTGACGTGCCTTACCTTCGACCCATCGGCGAAGGGGATTATGCGGATGTCCCCGAGGAAGCAGTGCGATCATATAATGAACAGACAGACATCCCTTGAAGTGTTATTCCTCGGAGTACTTATCGGAGTACTTGCTTTCGGTAATTACGCACTCAGTATGTACCGGACAGGAGTGGTCTTTCCCGCTGATATGGCAATTCCTTTTCCTGTTGCATACCTGAGGGCGACAACACTGGCGTATCTCACTATCGCTTTCTGCCAGTTTGCAAACGTACTCTCTCAGAGATACAGGCTTACTTCTATTTTCAACAGGAATTTCTTCACTAACAGGACACTGCTCTTGTCCGTTCTGGGATCCATCGGCCTTGTACTGACTGCAGTATACGTGCCTTTCGTAAGCGGCTTCCTCTATTTCAGCGGTCCGGGAATTCTTGACTGGATATTCATTCTTGTCGCCGCGCTGATATTCCTGGGCGTATTCGAGCTGATGAAGAGCCGCAGAAGGATCAAGTACCGGAAATCAGTAAGTGTCGCCTGAACAGATCACCCATCCGGAATGAGTGCGTGATGGCAGGGCTTAAAGAGAAAAAAGCGGTGCTTCATGTTCACACCAATGCATCCGACGGGACCGGGTCGATAGATGAGGTTATCCGGATGGCCGATGCCGCAGATGTGGATATTCTGGGCATTAACGATCACAACACACTTGATGCGCGGGAAAGGGGTTTCGGAGGCTGGAACTCCTCTCTTTTCGTACTTGCGGGAGCTGAGCTCGAGGATTCAGCGGAGAACAGTCATCTACTTGTCTACGGAATAGATGAGCTTCCAGGGACACTGGATACGCATGACCAGATATCATTCGTCAATGAGAAGGGCGGTATAGCCATTGCCGCTCATCCTACGGAAGCACCCGGGAAACTCCCGCGCACGAGAAGCTATTCCTGGAAAGCGGGGAACGCGACCGAAGGGCTTTCGGGAGTAGAGGTATGGAACTACATGTCCCTCTGGAAGAAAGGTATATCACTTTTCAATGCGGCAGCGAAGCTGAGGCATCCCGACCGGCATGTGGAACATCCGGATCCTTCTGCGGTAGAGTTCTGGGAGAGAGCGGGAGGCTGCGCTATCGCGGGTCCTGACGCTCATGCTCTGAGATTCGGTATCGGTCGGGTCAGACTGGAGGTCTTTCCCTACGATATGATGTTCAGCAGGCTTCTGACGCATATTCTTCTGGATGCAGACCTCTCGGATTCCGATGAGATAGCCGAGAAGCAGATATGCAATGCTTTGAGAGAGGGCTCGTGTTTTACAAGTAACGTCCTGCACGGAGACGCATCCGGTTTCAGAGCCGGCAGGGAAGAGGGCTGCATACTGCTTGATCTTCCCGGAGCGGGGGAGGTAACCATCAATAGATCCGGAACCATACTATGGCAGGACCATCTTGAAGCAGGATGTCACCGGATCAGCTCAAGGGTTACGGAACGTGTTTCCATCAGTGTTTTCAGAGAGGGCAGAACATGGATATACTGCGCAATTCTGTAATAACCTTATTGGCGATCATCTCAATATCATCGGTTGCCT
>QNDS01000005.1 GCA_003644925.1 Candidatus Fermentibacterota bacterium | reverse complement strand
CTGTTTTATTGTGAGTGAATCTAGCTGTATGTGAGTTCCATTCTGAACGCAAAGCTATCTTTGAGCCCGACCGTCTCTGGACTTGCGGATGCAAGGATATAATAATCGTGTGAAGTCGATGCACCTTGATCCGTAAGAGCGAGAGCTGCAGCGCTGCCTTCTGCTTGTGTAAAGTTCGTGTCGGCCAACTCTGCGACCCGTACATCCACATTTGCCGGAGGAGTAGCAGGTGTCGAACCATCATATGCGTAAAATATTGCACCTGTTATTGCGACGCTTGACGGATCTGAAAAGTTGATTTTCAAGGTACACTCCGCTTGCAAGATTGCGTCGATATCTTCTGTTCCGTCACCCCAGTCGGCTTCACTATCACCACCACCACCGCCTGCTTGTGAAATAAACTTGACATTGTTCGGCGTGTTTCCATCTGAATCGTCTGCACCGACGCTAGATTTCACGTGTGTGGTGTCGTTGTATTCATCCACTACAATGTTTGTATCAAAACCGCCTGAACCTGCGAACTGTACGATATCAGCCGCGTCGATTGTTGTGGGGGATACCCCTTGTAATTCCCATACGAATGTAGGCATATGTTTTATTTTTTAAGTTTATAATTTAATAATATTTTTTATGCTTTTTTGAATGCCTCGAGGAACGCTACCACGAATCGACGTAACCAGCTTATAATCTTTGTCATTGATCTTTTTGTCGGTATATATTCTTTCTCCGGTTCGCTTGTCGACGTAGGTATATTTTCGCATTTGTCGTCCTCATCATCATCGCTCCACATTGGAGCGGGTTTAAATTGATAGCTTATTTCAAGACCCCTCTTTTTGTCCTTGTCATTTCCCTCTATAAGACCGGCGCTCATATCGAGTTTGAGTAGTCCGGATACGATCTCATCAAGTGTTTCCTTGTCGAGTTGTTTGTTTGCGCGGATCTCCGCTTCACCGAAAATGTCTTGAACTCTATACCAGTACCCTTCTTTTATTTTTTTTTCTTGAAACAGCATATATCATTTTCATTGAAGCGCCGGGCCATTATATTAGTCCGGCGCTTTGTGAAAATACTATATCGAGCACCTACTACGCCGAGGAGGCTGCAGTAGTAAGTTTTGTGACCGCAGTCGGAATTATGCGGATGTAACCTGTGCGCTCTACCCATCGTACAGCCTCGCGGTCTGTAGTGATGAGATTTATATCAGCATTGTCTGCAACGTTACGAACAACCCCAGCATTGAATCTTGACATCTTGAGGCCGGAAGCCTTGAAGCCAAGAATACATGCCTTTCGCAAGTCTCCGAAGAGTACGAAAGAAGTGTCCACTGCTGTGTCCGTTTTTGAAGGCATCGCCTCAACGAGAACCTCTGGATATCCCCATACAGTCGATGGCCCAGTTTGGGACGGCGCCTGATAGACATATATACCATCAGTTGACTTGAGTTTCCGAAGAATGCTTTTGATTGTGCGATGGTAGAAGAATTTTGCATTAGCAAGAGCTCCACTTGGTGTCGCATCAATCATATCGAGCAAATCTTCTGCGTCCATAGATGCGAATGTAGTACCTGTCATAGTGACTTCATTCACATCGGATGCTATAAGCAGCCCTGTAAATCCGCCATATGTGGATGATCCATCACCTATGAAAAACGCTTGATCTTCTGCCTGTGCAAAACCTTCGGCAACACGTGAACCCAAGAAAGCAACGAAATCGATCTCTGTGTCTTCGAGAAGCTCACTTGTAAGCGTGACGATAGCGCCCAGCTTTTTAAGTTCGAGCGTCTCTTGACCGAGAACGGCTTGAGTCGACTTAATGACAGAACCTTCATCAACCCAGTACACGGTCACGTCTGTCGCCAGATCGTTAGCCTTGTATGAACCTTTTGAAAGTGGGATCGCCATCATCTCACGACGGGCAACTCCGTAAACTGTGACGAGGTGACGGACTTCCGCGCTAAGTTCACTATCTACGGTATAACCCGCAAATGGTGTACCTGTTGCATCAGTCGTCATCTCTTTCAATTTTTTGTCGTCGCCTGCAAGCATTGCCTTGGTAAATTCGCGCATGTGTTCAGAAAGAGCTTTACGCTTTTCCTTGATCGCAGGCTCGTAAATACCGGCATTCTTTGCCGAGAGATCCTTTTGTTCAGCGAGCCAAGATTTGACTTCGGATTTAACAGATTTTTCAACCCGTTTTGCGTGATGGTCAAAAAGAGTTTTTACCTCTTCGTCGACATCATCGTCGCTTTCCTCGTCGTTATCCTCGTCGCCTTCCGCAGGTTTGTCCTCTGGCAAGTCGTTGACTTTCTCTACGTCTTCGCCTACTGCCTTTTGATCTTCTGCTTTCAGTTTTAAAACATCTGCAGCAAGTTTTTCCTTCGCTTCTTTTGAAGCAAAACCACTATCCAAGAGGGCATTGATACGTTTGAGAATTTTTGTAAGCATATGAAATATGTTTATACGTTGAATATGTTTTTTAGATACCCGTCGCACGGGGTGTCGACTGTCCGACAAATGATAGGTGTTATTATGGTCTCCAGATAAATCGTCTGGGGAGCAGTCCGCTTTCGGACTCACCTATGCGAATATCATCGCTTCACTGAATGGCTATTTGATTTTGTTGAGAGATCTGATTGCCTGATTTATTTTTCTTTTTCTGACTTGCTCTTTGGTTTTGTTTTCTAAATTTCCACCAGGAATCTCGTCGTCAATGAGACTTTTTATAATCCTGGCGATACTCTTCAATTTTTTGGCCTTCTTTGTTTCAATCCTCTTGATTGCTTTTACAACCTTCTGCCGATATGAAAACCTTTTTTTCTCAATCTTCTTTTCTTCTACAGGTTCGGGCTCATCGTCTTCGGCGTCATCCTCCCCGGTGTCAACCTCTTCACCATCTCCATCTCCGGCATCTGGCTCAACATCTTCAATGTCTTCGTCTTCCCCGTCTTTGTCACTATCGTCGTCGTCTCCGGTAGGCTCTTCCCCATCAGTAGACGGTACTTTATCACCTTCTGGAATTTCGTCATCGGCATATGATTCATCTTTATTTTTTAAAATATCAACGTCAATACCTTTGGATTTTGCAAGCGATCGAGCGTTTGCCGGCACTGATACGGCGGACACTTCAAGCAGCTCGGCCTCTTCGATTGTCCACCAATCTTTATTGCCTTCTTTATCTTCTGCAAATTTTCGAGGGATGAAGCCAACAGACGAAGCATGTAAAAATTTACCGGCATATAGATCGAAAATCACTTTTGCCTTTGGATTTTCTTCAACTGCAAAAATCCAGTCCATGATGAGCTTTGACTTTTTGCCCTTGCCTTCAACACGAGGATTTTCAGCACGAGCGATCACCTCTGTCGCATCGTTGTAATTATGGCTATTCAAAATGACCGGGTTTTTTTTGAAAGGCTTGAGATCCCATCCGTCCTGGATTACAGTATCACCTTGACGATCAACGTCCTGCGTGGATGCGACCATAGTCAAGCTATGATTTTCCTTGTCGATACTTTTTACTTTTACAGGAATAGATGCGTGTAACTTTTGGCCTTTCTCTACTAGGCACTCTTTTCCGTCGAGTATGACTTTGTATTTTTTGAGCTTTGGCATATGAAGATATTATATCATAAAATTTTATATAACGCACCTGCAATTTATCACCTCTTCCGGTGGGCCGGTCGGATCCCCTGGAAATAGTAGACCATTACTGAAAGCCATATCGAGCGGCTTCTCTTCACCATCTACCTGTGCGTGAGTGTCTCTTGTGGCAGAATCCAAAACCGCAACCCATATTTTTGTTGTCACTCCACCTTGTTTATATCCCTCCATTGTGCCGAACTGTGTCGCATTGTGTACCTCTGTGCGGGCAATAAGTGCAGCTCGTGATTTCTTGATTCCTGTGTATGTGGTCTGGATACGACCGATCAATGCTTCTCTACCCTCTTCGGCGACAAGGCTTTCTGCAAATTCTTTTTTGAGTTTCTTGAGTGTGGTCTCATTGATCGAACGCATGAAGATGGCAGATCTAGAATCAATCCAGCTTGACATATCAGAAGTGACATTGAAAGCAAATTCGCTTCCGGTCAATTCAAGCGCATCGACACCAGCGTCCTTCAAAAGCTCCGTTATAATCGGGATAAATTTTTCTTTTCCGATTGTTATTTCTAGCTCAAGATCAAAAACTTCATCAACCAATCCCTTTTTTCTGAATCTTTTTGTTTTTTTTGGCTGTAGTGTTTCTACGATTCTTTTTGATTGTTCTTTGAAATATTTGTTGAGCTCTCGAGTAAATAACTTCTCACGCTTCGTCATGCGCTTGATCTGCATATTCCAATATAGACGTCTGACACCTTCATCTTTCAGTGGGTGATTGATTTCTTTTTTTTTTATACTTTTCTCTGTGTTTGTTTCCTCCTCTTCACCAAGTGGCATGAGATTGAACGGTACAAGAATATCATCACCACCATCAACAGGATCGAGGCCACGTACTGCACGCGCTTCATTTGGCGTCATGTAGTAATTTTTGATACCAGACTCGACCTGTTTGAGTATCTGCTCTACGTTTTCCGGTGTAGGGTCGACGAAGGTGAGAGTTCTGTCGTCCGGAAATAATTTATTGTCAAGCGAAATCGTGAGTGTTTTGAGTAGTGGCAAAATAGTCTCGCTCAAAAAGATCGCTTTGCTTGCGTCTGCATTGTCGAATTTTACGTCGTCGGTTGTTGCAAGGATACTCTTCGGCACACCGGTCAAAATAGCGAGATCTTGAAACGTCATCTTTTTGGCTTCCAAATATGAAAGCTCGGTAGGTGAAAGGCCAAGATTTACATAATCAGCATCTCCACCAAGAAACATAGGGACCCCCGCTTTTTTGGCCGCTCCATATTCTTTTTGATAGCGGTCTTTCATTTGTGTGAGTTGATCTTCTGTGAGATTCGGAGTCTTGAATTTGAAAACACCCTCCATTTTTCCACCATTCTCAAGAATGCGACTGTGATAAGTCGATATTTGTATTTCTGTTTGGATTGCGTTTATGCCGGCCTGCAAAATGGACTGTCCGCGCAGTGGGTTTTTTGGATCTGGATTTCTGACATAGATAATCTCATCCTGACTATAGGTGACAGTGGTATTCCCTGTGCTGTATTTGAATTCAAGCTCTCCGGTCTCTTTGTTCTTCTGGTGTGTCACTGCCGTCGGCATAAGCAAGTGTATCTCTGTCACTCTCTTTGGTTCAAAAATTTCACTTTCAGATCGCATGTAGATATATGCTTCACCGACAAGATCCATGTACTTCTGATACAAAGACCAAAACTGTGGACCTGTGAAAACTTTGTTTGGTTTGTTTAGCAACGCAAAAATAGGATCATCTTTTATTTCATCCCCTTTTTTATCTTGCAATAAAAACTCAATTTCACCGACCTTGTCGGCACGTTTTGAGATAGCTCTGTTTGTGTAGAGCGATATATCGTAGGCCTTCATAAAATCTGTCGAACCCCAAGTCCTAGAGTTGACAGGTACACCACCGTGCAAAATGCCTACATACTTTTTTGCGTTGATACGCGCGGACAGTTTCTTTCCTGCGGACGATAAAAATTTGCGGATATCCATAGATTGATTTTGAAGATTTTTAAGTATTTATATTATACCACAATTATACAAAACCGATAAAGCCTTGTTGGCTTTTCGAGTAGACGCCATATCTCGAGGCGTCCATGAGATGATTGAATTTGTCAATTGGTTTATTCGTCGGGTTCTTGTTTCGATCAAGCGCCCATTTATATTCCTCTTGTTCTTTGATGAGATTTTTACTCGTCTCAACATAGAAGACTTCTTTTGAGAGCATCATATCAATACCAGCACGCACGCTGTCCGGGCCCTTCACAGCCGGCTGTATATTCCACCCATCACTCGCTATTTCTTTGATTGATTTTGGTTCTGCACTATCCGCATAATTTATAGCCTGTTTTGAAATGCCCACACTATCTAATTTTTTGCATATATCGGGATTTGTAAGTCCTGTCTCATAAATAAGCTCTCTCAAATAAACACGATTATTATGATCTTTGATTCCAACAAGTGCAGTCGGGTCGTTTGAGAAGCCAAAATCAAGCCCGTAATATTCGTCATATTCCAGTGCTTCGTATTCCGCTTCTGATATCGGCTTCCAGTTTGTGAAGATACGGCCACGCGCGCCCTCGCTCACAAGCCCTCGGATCATATTGTAGTAATGCTCTGGGTTTGTTGTTTTATAATTCTCGTAATTGCGCTGTGTGCTGGCTGTGATGTTCTGTATGTTGTCCAGATAGCTTGTGTGGATGAAGACGGTATCTTTCTTGTGTAACGCCTTTAATTGTGGGATATAGAAGCCTGGCGCGCCTGGCGCCTGTATCAGATTGAACCACCGGCGGATTATCCAGTGATTTTTCGACGGGGGGTTGAGAAGCATTACAACACTGACACTTGATTTTTTTGTACGAAGTGAGTCATCGAGCTGCATAAAATCTTCTTCCGGTGTTTCGTCGGCCTCTTCAATTATGACGGTATTATAATTCGCAAGGGACTTGAGCTTTGATTTTTGGTCGGATGATGATTTGCGAAAACCTATACCGTCGATTCTGTTATCACCATATTGAAAATTCAAAAGATGTTCTCGTATTTTGACTTGATTGTCTACCTCATTTTCTTCGAGGCGATCTCGTATATCTTGAAAAATAGATTTGCGAATATCAGAAAGAGCAAAGCGCATTATTGCGCACCGGAAATAATCGGATCCCATGAGTTTTGCTGCGGCACATTGACTGGCTGCTGTGGACCTACCGGCTCCACGACCTCCCATGATGATGAAATATCTAGCCTCTTGATTAAGAAACAGCGACGAATATACCTCATTCACGTTTTGATTCATCTTTGTTGAATTTTACAAATGTGATTTGATTTGTCTGTATTTTTTCCCCATCGGTTGTGTGGTCAATGCTCTCTTGAGGTTTTCCATAAACACGATCATGGATATCTTTGAAAAATTTATAGTCACCACCACGTGCTTTCTGATATGCGACCGCAATTAATTCGTCATCAATGTCTTTGGGAAGTATGTTATTCTGCTCTGCTATTTTTTTTATAAATAACTCCCATTTTGTTTTGAATGATAATGTACCCTTTTTTTTACCGTCTGGATTGCCAGAAGCGCCGGGCAAAAAACGCCCCTTCTTATCTCTTTTGGCCTGTTTCTTTCCTGCATTTTCTGGAATATTCAAATCTTTCTTCTTGTCTGACCCTCTCCCTTTTTTTTTAGTTATCTCAGACATATTATAATTTTACTGCTGTTTGTCCGGTGTAATCCTCCCAGCGTTTTATAATTACATCTATATACTTTGGGTCGAGTTCCATCATGTAGCATTTTCTTTTTAGTTTTTCTGCTGCGATGAGTGTTGATCCAGAGCCTCCGAATGCGTCATATACTATATTGCTTTCTGCACTACTGTTCATCAAAAATTTTACAATCAGCCCGACTGGTTTCATTGACTGTTGTTTTATCAAACATCCCATACCACTTATGTGCTGCGCCCGGTTTCCACCCGTACAGTATAGGTTCGTGCTGCCATTGATAGTCTTGTCTTCCCATTACCATTGAATTTTTTACCCAAATAATACATTGTTTGAGTTCTATACCGGAATCTTTGAGGGCTTTCCTGAAATTTATGCCTTCCGTATCTGCATGAGTAACATATATTGGACATCCTTTATTCATTATATGTTCTGCACAACAGAAAAAATTAAAAAGAAAATCATAAAAACTACTGTTTTTCATTTTATCATTTTCAAGTTTGAGAGCATCTTCTGTCTTACCTGTATAATCTACATTATATGGAGGATCTGTCCACACCATTTCTGCCTTTTTACCATCCATCAGCTTTTCAACGTCCTCAATCTTCGTACTATCCCCACACATCACTCTATGCTCTCCTAACTGATAAATATCTCCTAGCTTAGCCTTTGGTACTTTTGGTACATCTGGCACTTTATCGTCCTTGTCTTCTGGCTCAATAATCAAATCCATAGAGAAACCCGTAATCTCAATATCAAATTTTTGTATATTAAGCTCTTTCAATTCTTCAATCACTAAACCCATATCCCAGTCGCTCTCATTAAGCTTATTATCTGCAAGCCTATACGCCTTTGCCTGCTCCTCTGTAAGCTCTACGGTCAGAGTTGGTACTTCTTTCAACCCTAGAAGTTTCGCGGCCTCTAAACGACCATGACCAACAATTACGACATTGTTTTTGTCTACTACAATGGGCTGATTAAAACCAAATTTTTTTATGCTCGCCGCTACCTGCTCAATTTGTTTTTTGGTATGCTTCTTTGCATTTTTTCCGTATGTTTTTATTTGTGAAATTTCAAAATTCTTCATGTATAAATATATTATGGGCTATGTAGTGAATATGGAGTGAGACCGAAATGCAGCTTATCATAACGTCATTTATGTATATGTACTAGATACCTGCGCGTTTGATGTGATCTCCCTGCGCGGTTCGCCTCGGGCGCTAACCCCAAATGATGCTATCAACATGCGCGTCCGCAACATCCTGCACCAATTTGTCCATATTCACTACATAGCCCATAACGGCGGACCGTTGTTTATCTCCCTAGACTCTCCATGATTTTCTCCATGAAGCCTTTTCTTTTTTCTTTGCGTGCAGGTGGTCCGGCGACACATGATGATGAACCTCCTCCTGTTATTTTTGTCATCTCCTTCATCTTCAAATCAAATATCCCGTCCGTTATCTTCATGTAATCGGATAGGCTCATTTTTCTATAATCGATTCCGATCTCTGTAATACAATATTTGTTGAGCTCATCTGCAAGCTTCTCTTGGTCCGCATAGGCTTTGAATAATTCTGGATACTTCTTGCTCAATATTTTCCCAGACTGGCAGCTTGGACCATTCGGGTGGTAAAAAACTTCCTCCCACATAACCTTTTCGGTGATCTCTATTTCCTGGCCTTCGCGATTCATCTTATGTTTGATATCGTTTCCCCTGTCCTGGGCTGTCCTCAAAAGCTCTGACGCTAGCTCTGACGCCTCTTTGATACTGTCCATGAGAACGTGGATGTGATCTATTTTTTCCCTTGTGATTTGTTTTTCCATATGCTTTTAGTATAGCTTAATAAATAATATTTTTCTATTGTATTGGCAGCTCTTTGTATCTTTTGAGTGCGCCGTCTGGCATCAACTCTGTGACTTGTCCATTGAGATATTTGACACGGGTGACTTTGTATTTTTTGAGCATCTTGACCATAAATTCCTTTCTTTGGCGCAAGGCTTTGTATTCCGAATACTGCTCATCTTTTTCTACGGGTGGATGATTGACTACCACATCCGGCGTATAGAGTATATACATCGGCACTTTTTTCATCTGTAAATAAAAATCCGTATGCTCGGTGACTTTCAAATTGCGATCCCATTGAATATATCCGAACATGTCTTTTCTCATCATAGCAAAATTCAATACACACCCGGTCTTTCTGTACGATATGCCTTCAAAATCCCTAGTGGGTTGTCCGTCCGGTGTGTGCATTATAGTGTTTCCTATGATTTCGAGCGAGAACTCAAAATGTATTTCGTGTCCTAGCTGCTTAACCATACCGCCCACAATACCACATTTCGGATGTTGATCGAGTAGCGTGACCATTTTTCCGATATCCGTCTCTTCTGTAAAAGCCATGTCGTCATCGAGAATCAATTTGTATTTGTTTGGTGTGTTCAAAACAAGATAATTTCTTGCATGTGCAAGCCCGCAGTCATATGGCAAATCTATAATGAAAAGCCTCTTTGATAACCCTATTTTCTCCAACTCTCTTCGCATTTTCTTATAGAATACACGATCTAGTTTTTCGTTTTGATCCGCCACATAAACATTTGCCATCGGAAAATGCCTTGCGATTGAGATAAGCAAGCGTCTCAATGCTTTGGGTCTCTTGAATGTGGTGATGCAAAAGTCAACGTATTTTGTCGCTCTCATATTTATTTCTTTTTTCCTTGTATATAACGGCGAATAGCTGATATGCCCGCGCATATCGATTGAATAATCGATATCATATTTCTGAAAGAAGCGCGCACGGTCACTTTTTCTATTCCGGAAACTCGCATAATCCCCAGCATATTCCGGGTTCACATGTTCGGGTTTATGTATGACGACAGGGTTCGGAGAAAACGCTACCTTGCCACCGGCGCATTTGAAGTCATAAAACCAGCTATAGTGTTCGTATGCGACCTTGATTTTCTCGTCCCACGGTGTCGGTCTTATTTTTTCCGTTCTTGCAACGAAATAATTGAAGGTCAAATCTGCCTGGCAATATCTTATATCATCTGTTTGATATTTTATTG
This sequence comes from Candidatus Fermentibacterota bacterium, assembly GCA_003644925.1. Classification (GTDB taxonomy): domain Bacteria; phylum Fermentibacterota; class Fermentibacteria; order Fermentibacterales; family JCC-6; genus Aegiribacteria. The sequence goes on along the minus strand of QNDS01000005.1, from coordinate 25,516 downwards.
TCTCCGGATCGATAGGTGTACTCTCAAAATGCCTGTCTACTTTCTTTGTATAACCTTGATAATTTTGCAGCACACCGCCCACTGTCACACGACCACCGACAAGATCGTATTCCCCGTGCTTATCAAGAAACTTTTTCATCTTGTCCACTCCGGCCTTTTCGGTATAGAAAAAATCATCATCCCCAACAAGTACATATTTTGTTTTCACTAGCTCGAGCAATTTATTACGCCCTACGCATACACCGGAGTCAAACGGTAGCATCACATATCTCGCCTTCACCTCGTTGCATACCTGCGCAAGGCCGATATCCTTCTTGCCGTTTTCACCGACTATGATTCTGATCTTTGGGTACGTTTTACGCAAAGACCGGATGCACGCTTTTGTATATCCGGGACGTAGGAAACTGATTACTATCGCAGTTACTTTTTTCATAATTGTGAAATAAGTGAATCTCGAGACTGCTTGAACTTTTCCCACGTGAGCGAATCGATCTTGTCATGCACCCTTTCTCCTTTTGGGTTAAACCATCTCGTACCATACCAGTGGTGAAAAACGAAAGGATTGCCGTCAAAATAATAATCGTTTCCTATCGTGTCCGGATAGCTGCTCTTTGCATGTGTGAAAAAACCGACGTCGTCCCCTCTGCTCAATACTTGAAAATAGAATAGGACGCCCACGTCAAATTTCGCACCTTCCACATTCTTTGACAAAAATGTCATCTTGTTTTCTGTGAAATAATCTCGTTCAAACATCATCACGCATGGACGCACCGGCTTCAATTTTCCGCCGTCTCCGGCGATAAGACGCACGCCCTTTTCCCACTCCTCATTTTTCCGTTGCATCAATATTGTATTCCAATGCGGAAGCATGACATGGGCGTCAATATCTAGCAAAAGGATCGTGTTATATTTGGCCTGCACAATGAGTCTTTCCACACCGTTCGCATGGCCCATATTCTCGCCTGCACCATTGTCGTGGATCAAGACTTCATACTCGGGGCCGTCTGGGTCTGCGTTTCTCTTGAGTGAATCAATAAGAATATCCTTGAATGGTCCACTATGAAAATCTACGGATATAACGCTTATCATACGAGTGGTTTTTTAAACATTATTCGATACGCCCAGCAGTCACGTGTCTCGTCTTCGATCTTCTCAAAGAGTCGTGCATCACTATTTCTTTTTGCGAATGCCTCCCCGAAATTATTGCCTTTTGTGAAGTACCAGAATGTTCGTGCTGTCCACCCTGATATGTGCGTCGGGTCCTGCCAAAACTGCTCTGTGCCTGCGATAGGTACTTCGATATGAAGTATCCCGCCAGGCGTCAAAAGATCAAAAAATAATTTCATCATCTCTACTTTCTTTGTAGGATCGAGATGCTCGAGGATGTGGAAGGCTCTTATTTCTGCTACAGGTTTTTTGTATAGCAATATATTTTGATCTTCTGAATTTTCAATATCCATACAATAACTTGCATCTACCTTCGGGTCTTTGTCGATCGTGACATACCCTTCTCTTTTTGCACAACCCGACCCAATATCGAGCTTTATTTCATTGCTCATACTGTTTTTTTAAAAATAAATATTCCGTATATTTCATCTTGCTCGAAATATGCGTAATCTTCCCAACCCCCGCCTTTAAACATGGTCAAGACAGCCTCTCGTGTAAACTGTTGCACATGAAAAGGGTTGCTGTTTGGTGTGATGGGCGTCGAAATAACAATGTATTTTTTTGCCTGCTTTGCCAACCCTACAAAATTTATAACACCAACATGATTGAGATGCTCAATACATTCGAGTCCTACAAATACATCAAACGGCTCAATCTCAATATTCTCTTCTCTCTCAAAATCGTACTCTGAGATATCGGCGTGTATTGGTTTTTTGTCTATACCTATCCACCGAACCATGCCCAGAGCTTTTGGGGTTTTCAAAAACTGGATCCCGTATCCCGTCCCGCAGCAGGCATCAAGAACAATGTCACCGTCCTTGATAAACTGTCTAGCCATTCGATAGCGTATCTCGTGACTATCCCTTGTCTTCCCGTCGAATATTTTGCGACGGTCAATGCGTTCGTATGCTTGCATATGTTATATAAAAAAACAAAAGGCGATCAAAATCTGTGCGTAGTGAGCCGCCTGGTCTAAGTATATCCATTTGTATTTGTGCTCTCCTCCGTGCATCTTTGGCAAGACTAGATATTTTATAAAGTCGGTGATGTAATGGCCTACAAAAAACCACAAGAAAACAAAAATACCAGTATCAAAAAAGAGTGAGAACGCACCGCCAATAAGTCCGGCATAGATCATCACGTGTTCAAAAATAGCAAACGAATATTTCTTTTTGTTTTCGATAAGCCACGAGGGCTGTGTGCAAACGTCGGCGATATGATGGAGGACAAGCAACATTATAATCGTCATATATTTATTAATTAGTCTCCTCTGGGCTGTTGTACCTTTTGTAAAAAGATATTTGTCTCTTTGTAAGAATTGTTCCACACTTAGTACAGACAAAAAGTGTTTTTAGCCAGTGCTTGAAATAAAAGCCGTAATGATCGCACATTGTCCATGTTGATGTTCCAGAAAGTTTTTCTTCTTCCATATATTTATTAGTTAGTCTTCTTGTTTATATTCCAGCCACTTGGTCTCGTTCTTATTCCTACTATATATTTCTCAATGTCAGCCTTGTCGTCCATTCCTAACATTTTATTATTTTCAACATATTCATCTATTGCGTCTAAAACCTCTATCAACGCTGTTTTTATTTCTTGGACTACAAAGTCTTTGGTTTTTTTATCCAACCCATCTGCATCTTCACTTGGGTCGTATCCTCCCCAAAGTGCATCGAACCTTTTAACATGTCTTGTTTGGGCATAGGATGACCCTTTCCATCATTGCAATCATCATGCTCATGATGGGTTGTCCCTTCTGGTGTGTCTTTGAACATATAGTTATTTTAATAATCCGTGTAAAAAGTTGATAGTTTCTTCTGATTGATTATTGAGATCGTTTTTTTTGAGGTTCCATAATTCTACCAATTTAAAAACATTATCTTTTTGAAGTCTCCATTTTTCTGTAGATGAATATCCTATCTTTTTTACAGCCAACAAAACATCTACGAGGCGGATTTTTCTATATTTTAATCTAAAGCCCTCAAGCCCTCTGCATTCCTTACACTCAGTTCTTATTACATATTTCCATCCGTTACAAGGACAGTCTTCTTTTCCTACAATATCAGGAACCGCTTTAATTATTATCTCTCTGAGTTCTTGTAGTTTTTGCATATTGTTATTCATAGTGAATCTTTAATTTGCGAACTACTCACGCCTTTTGTGTAGGGTAGGTATTCGATTTTTATGCCATGCTCCTCTAGCTGCCATTTTCCTGGAAAATCATCGACAAGATCATCGCCACGCATGTAAATTAAATCATATTCATCGCTGTATTTGTGGATGATCTTTGCGAATATCATTGCCGGATCCGCAGTATATGCAGGGTAAATCTCGTCCGGTATATTGATTATGGTGAGATTGTTTATGCGATGATCTAGATCTTGAATCGGTATTTTGTCTTTGATTTCAAAACAAGATTTGTCATCGTGTATGACGATAACCAATTTGTCGGATCGTTCTCTCATCCTGCGCAAAAGATTCAAATGCCCTCTGTGCATGAGATCATAAATTCCGGCGTTAAAAATCAGAGTCTCCTTTTTCATAAAATTTAAAATCAGGTTGTAATGCTTTGAGTTGATCCGGATTATAACAGCTATAATCTCTCCTGTGTATTGGAGTCTTCCAGTCGCCGTATGTGTGCTCGAGGTAGGCTTCTATGTTGCCGGGTCTATTGAATGGGCGTCCTTTGAAAGCAATAATTCCGAGGTCTCTGATACTTGCCAATGGTACGACGCGCGGTGTGCATCTGTTTTTTTTGTATACGCAAGTCCATGCTTTATCCTCTTTTTCCTCATAAAAAAACAAGTCTATTTTCATCTGTTTTTCTACTGATAACTCTGGAATCAAACAAGTACCACGGACAATGGCGATCTCTTGTGCTTTGCCCGGCGCCCGTGGATCTCCTGTCCAGTGGTGATACAGTTTGAATCCTTCTTTTTTCGCTGCTTCGATTATTTCGGGGATCCTATCTTGATATTTTGCATACGATCCAAGATCAATATCATTTTCATCACCGAGACAAAAATCACCATCGCGATATGCACCGAGAAGTGTGCCACCTTCAAGAAAAAAAGGTATACCGAGCCGTTCTAAAATATCAGCAAAATCAAAAAGGTTTTTTGTTGCGACTGTTTTTGAATCTGACATACCTATTTTTTATTTTTCTTGATGTAGGCAAATACTTTTTCAAAGTATTTTCTGTCTGTGACCATAATCTCAATTTGAGCATCGAGAATATCTTGACGTGTTACAGTCTTACTCACAAGCCTTTCGGTCATCTCAAACGATGCTCTTGCTAGTTTGTGAGCAGACTTCACATCAATAGAATAAGATCTACGATATTTCTGCTTTGTTTTTTCATTTTTCATATATTGCCATGTTATCATGGTTTGTATGATTACGCAATAGTGTGCCGTGGATAACTCTACATATCCTCAAAAATTATATAGACCTCCACTCGTGGATTCTTTTTGTCGATAAAAAAATAATCTGAAAATCCACGCACACATTTCCTCGAATCATCTTTGAGCACACCCGCAACTACAAGGCCGTCGTTTATAAACTTCTTTGCAAACGCCACATTGTCTATATCTTTTCTTCGGTCTTTTGAATACCAGCGGTACTGAATAAATACCGGATAATTCACCACCGGCTTGATCCTTGCTGCTTTCGCCTCGAGCGCGACCCTGTCGGTCTCCTCTTTTTTGATTTTACTCCCGGCAAATTTGCTACTCCTATTTTTTTTGGTGTATGTGTTTAGTTCCGTGAGCTCTCCTTGAATGGTGAAGTGTAATATTTCTTTTTTCATATAAATTTGATGACTTATCCACAGGCTCTACTATTATTACTATATTTATTTATATAAATAGTAGTAGTAGTAGAGCCTGTGGATAGAGTACATAACATGTGTAAACATTGTGTACGGAGAGATGTTTTACTTGAGACAATTTGTTTTTTTGTTATCCCCAAATCCCCGAAATTATCCACAATGGCTGTAGATAAACAGGGGATGAAATGGGGATAATAAATGGCGTTAAAATTTTACCCCCAAGTTATCCACATACTTATCCACAAGCTAGAGAGGAAAAATAAGCTCGAAAATATCCTTATTTTCCTTCTTCATGTTTTTTAACAATGTTTGCGCATTCTCCAATTTTTGAATTTTTTCTATTTTTTTGACTCCTGCCAAAATTGTAGAATGGTGTCTGTTGTAAAGCCTTCCGAGAAATGTAGATGTATATCCTAGCTCTTTGTGTGCAACGAACCAAACAATAGATCGTGCGACTGAACACAATTTTTCTCTATTGGGAGACCTCATCCCCGGAATATCTATATCCATAATGTCCGCGACCAACATTTCAAGTTTTATAATTTGTTTTGGTACTTTTTCCATAAGACTAAATATTAAAGCCTTGCAGGCGCTCGATGCCCGCTTCGCTTGAGAATAACATATCACCTTTCCCGGCGAGCTTCTCTGCTCCGGCCATATCAAGAACGACGCGAGAGTCCACCTCTTTTGCTACTCTGAAAACTGCCTTTGTAGGAAAGTTCGCTTTGATCGTACCGCTTATCACATCGACAGACGGCCTCTGTGTGGCGATAATCATATGGATACCGGCGGCTCGAGCCTTCTGTGCTAGTAGCAATACGTTACGCTGTACCCTGTCATTGTTGACTGTGAGATCTCCGAACTCATCGATCACCACAAACTTATAATTCATATTGCCGGCCTGCTCAATATTACGGGCTTTTATTTTCTTCATTTTTTCGTATCGCTCCTCCATCTCGAGGACCAAGTATTCGAGGGCTTCGTTGATCTCAACATGATCGCTGAAATATTGCATTGCCTTGTCTTCGTACTGTACGAGCTCGACCATCTTCGGATCGAACAAATGCAGATCAATATTATCAATACATGCAAGTTGCTCAATCATACTGTTCAAGAATACACTTTTACCGCTTCCGGTTGCGCCGGCGACTAACAAATGCGGAGCGTCTCTCAAGTCAAAGCGCTTCGTTTCTCCGAGAATTGTTTGACCTATCGCTATATTGAAATCCCCGCTTGCTTCCGGAAGCGCCGGGAAATATCGCTCGTCCTTTGGTACTTCAAGCCCGATCATTGTCGAGTTTGGTATCGGCGCCAATATTCGGATGCCCGTTTTTCCGAGTACCTGCTCTATGTCTGCAGCATAGTTTTTGAGCTGGCTCATTTTCAACCCTATAGATGGCGTGTAGCGGTACAAGTCAACAGTCGCGCCCTCTATCTTGTCATGGAACTGGATCATCATACCATGCTCCATCATTTTGGTTGTGATTTTTTCTTCGTTTTTCATACGACTATAGTTTAGATTTTTCGCAGATACAAATTTTGTTTCCACCGTCTTCATAAGCTGTCGCATGTTTCCGGCTGTCTGTATCTTTTGCTTGAGTAGATCTGTGAGATTATCGACCTTGTGTTTTTTCATCATCTGCGCCTGCTCTTCTGACATGTCCAGGCGGTGAATATACGATATGATACCGACCTCATTATCGAAAAAGGTATCAAGGTTCGGTACATAGACTTGTTCGCCTGCTAGTGCACGCGTTACATCATCATATAAGCGCAAATAAAAATCAAAATACAAATCATTTTCCGCAAATACGATCTCGTATTCCTTCACCTGTTTGCTTCCGTCTCTATTTTTTGAGCTCTTCACCTCTTCATAGATCATTGAGTATGGCTCCTCTCCGAAATATGCGTACACAAGAAAATAATATTGAATCGCCTGCAGCATTTTCCTGCCATCAATTTTGTCCGGGTTCGAGAAAGATCGACACGTCTTATAATCAACAATCTTGAGTTTCCCATCAACACGAATCACTTTGTCCATGAACCCCTTGAGCGGGATCGGCAATACGAGCGTTTTTCCGCGCCATTCTATGTCTATGGGTACACTTATCTCAAGTTCACTACCTAAAAGCTCTTCATCCTTCTTGTGTGGCTTCTCCTTCACGTATGAGGTGTACATGAAGCTCAATAATTCGAGCGCTTTTTGTTTTGCCGGAACTGTCTTTGAATATTCGATCCAGCCCTCTTGATATTTATTCAGAAAATCCATGCCGGTCTCAAGCCCGAGTTTGATCGCATCCTCCTCATCCTTCGGTTTCATGTCCGGGTTTCCACCGAAGTACACCTCCATTGCTTTGTGAAAGGCGGTACCTATTACACCAGATATGCTTCTCGTGGAATCTATACGGTCAAGGTTGACATATCTAATTTTGAACATCAAGGGGTTAGTTGCGAAGAGGTTTAGCGATGAATACGAGTAATATTTCACCGGAAAATTATTAGACCGATATCTCATTACACCCTTCTTGACCTTCGGGACTTTGTTTAGTTTCTTAGTCATATATTATTGGCCTTCCTGGCAACCTCTGCAAAGAGATTTCCCGAATTTATCAAGTGAGTATTTTTTCTCCTCTTCTGATATCGGACCAGCACAACCATTACACTCCGCCTCTGGCGGTTCTTCCGCATCATCCTCGATCAAGCCTTCCTGCGACTCCGGCTCGTCTTGATCTTTGACAATGTCGCTGATTTTCAAACCTTCGGACTCTTCGCTTGCTTTTTTTATTCGATCACTCATTCGGCTCTCTTCGTTATCTTCTGCAATGGCACGGTTGATCGTCTCATTTTTTGGCAACAGTTTCCCGAGCTGCTTCATCACCGTCTTTTTCCACATCCACAATTCCGGGTCATTGTCTTCTGCCCATGGTGTATATTTTGATCCGAATGATTTTGAGAATTTTTTCCCAAAGTCGAGGATATCTTCTGCATTCATTGCGTGAGCAATTTCGTGACCGCTCGCAAGAGTAGCAATGGCATACGCGCCCACCGCTTCACCTCTCTGCTTCTTTGTTTTGAAGATGTCGACGGTGTGTTTGATCTCTCCATTCTCATAAGAGAATGTATCATTTTTGCGGATGATCTCCGCACGCAAGCGCTGGCCTCCTGCCCTATAGAATAGAGTAATAAGACCCTGGTATCCGAGTTGAAATTGTGCCTCCTGCACCCCTTTGTTTTTGTAGGGTAATACATACGCCTCGCCGCTCACATCACTCGGCATAAGTCCGAGCTGTGCCATCTTCATAAAAGAGTTCACGAGACTTTTACCATCACACTCAAGAAGTTTCGGCGTCTTCTGTACCGCGCCAATTACGCAAGACAAAAATTTCATTGCTTTTTTGTCGTCACCGAAAAAGTTTTTGATCTGTTTCATGTACTCATTGTGTAGTACAAGTTTCAAATCTCCTTCGGTTTTTATGACTATATTTTTTGTCATATTCAATTTATTATATAAGTAAAGTATCCGACCTTTCTGCACAAAGTATACACAATCTTTACACACTATGCAATAGTACAATCGTGCAATATGTGGATAACTATATCAATCTATGGATAAAAAAAGCCCCTTTATTTCCAGGGCCATTTTTCGTCTTTGTGAGATTCTTGACTGGTCAAGTGCCATGCGTCACACTTCTCACATCTATATATCCGTATCGGTATTTTCTTCCTCCGGTATCTTGTTTTGCGCGCATAATTCAGCATTGTCACCGCGTCTTTTTTCTTTTTGTAGGATCTCTTAGTGCAAAAACTCATAATGATTACAATAATTTTTCTATAATCGCCTGCACCACGTTCACCGTCACAGCATTTCCCAGGCATTTGTAGCGCTGTGTGTCGCTCACGCCCTCGGTCCAGTCGTCCGGGAAGCTTTGTAATCGCTCGCACTCTGTGGGAGTTAGTCTGCGAATTTTATCACCTTTTCTTATCCCGCTCGTTTGGCTCGCATCCACTGTGAAGGAATAATCACCCTCTATATTCTTTTGGTTTCTTGTGAGGAATCGAAGTGGTTGCCTAATATAATTACTCTCTTTTCTTTTTGTGTTGGTCGCTATAGTTGAAAAAGTATGTTTGGTTTTTGATTTTGTCCCTTTACTGTTGATAGGATATATTTTGTCATCTTCTCCGAAAGGAAATACTTGGGGTCTACGCGTTCCTCTAAGATGTCCGATAATGAACACTCGCTCTCTGTTTTGTGGGACGCCGAAATTCTTGCTGTTAAGCACTTGCCATTGACAGTCATACCCCAATTCATCAAGCGTGGAGATGATGGTGTAGAACGTACGTCCTTTGTCGTGAGATAAAAGCCCTTTGACATTTTCAAGGAGTAAAAAGCGTGGTTGTTTTTCCCGAGCAATCCGAGCGATTTCAAAGAAGAGCGTACCACGCGTATCAGAAAACCCTCCTCGTTTCCCAGCAATAGAGAAGGATTGACACGGGAACCCACCCACCAAGAGATCAAAATTCGGTAGTGTCGCTGCCTCGATTTTTGTGATGTCTCCAAAGGCAGTGTGAGTTGGGAAGTGTTTTTCATATATTTGGATTGCATATTTATCTATCTCAGAATATCCGATACATTCTGCTTTGCCTCCAATTCCTAGCTCGAAACCTCCAATGCCAGAGAATAATGATAAATATTTCATAAATTTATTGGTAAGGAAGGCTCGCATTGGTAACTCGGCACGAGCAGACCGAGAGATACATACCTCCTCACAGTTCCATGCTCAGGTTGATGGGTTCACATTCGCCTTCTGCACACTCCTTTGTGATCAGTTTGAACACGAGCATTTTCTTATTCCACCCAGTTAGCCGACGACACAGAGGGCAAATAACGACCTCTGGCTCCTTAGTCTTGACTGTTACTTTCATCGTTGGGCTCCTTTTAACGTGAAACAATTATTTTTGCATTGGGATATTCTTTACAAGCATTTAAACACTCTTCGACAAAAGGAACAAAATACTTGTACATACCCCATCCATTTTCAGCATTAAATTTTTTATAAAAGACAGGTTTTGCTTTAAGTTTTTTTAACCCTTTTTCAAGTGTTTCGATAATATCTTTTCCTTTCTCCCAACCTTTTTCTTTTGGTCTCCATAAAGCAAAATAAATACCAGCTTGTGCAGCCATTTTTCCTAAATTATGTGTAATATTTCTATCAAATACTTCAATTTTATTTCCATCACACTCATATTCAAGGCTAAAATCTAGACTCATATATTTCTATAATTATTTCTTATAAGAATGAGTTTAATTGACTAATTGAGAAGGGATTTTTTATCTGCCAGCAAAAATCCCTAGAAAAAACTGGACGCTAGCCATGCGTTCAAGTGATCCGTCCTCCGGCGGAAACATACATCATGTTCCCACACTGGCACTGGCATTTGTAGCCGGCGTTGTCCCGAAGGATGAGAGAGATGACCCCCTTCTCATCTTTGCTCTTACAGCGCTTGCAGTGGATGGGCGCACCCACCCTGATCTGCTTGACTGTCAGAACGAGCCTTTGTGGTAATACACTATACATTTCTCTCCCCCTTGACTAGAATATTGAAAAGAGCGGCGAACAAGAAATAAATGATCTTGACTATTTTCATGTTATCTCCTTCCAGCCAACCCGAAGGTTGACTGTGATTGCACCAATCAATCATTTCTGATTGACTGGAAAAAGATAATTGTTGATCTCTCAGCGTGAGGGGCAGGGATTTGCTCATAGAATACAGTTATCTATAGTTCTGTATCTTACCTGAGATTGTCACCCTGCATAGCTCCGTATTTACGGATAACCATTTATAGCGTCTACCTATTCCGCCACCCCCACGTTGAAAAATCAAATTGTAAAGAGCTATTATCAAAAAGTATACCTTGTGAATTATTTTAATTCTGTCACCTCAAGTTTTTGAAGACCAAATTTTATGGCGCGCTCTTTTTCTGTGAGCTTCATCGCAATATCGATCCGATTCGTATATCGTGAGTTCATCCGGTCCAATACGATGCACTCTCCGTAATGCTTGATATTCAAATGTGTACCTTTGGCAAATGAGTTTGATGCACACACCTTTATACCCCAGTCAAGCATCTCACAAAGATCGTCACCCCATGCACCGATGCACGGCGTGTCATCTGTCTGCGCAACGTCTCCGACGTTATAGGCAGTCACTTCTCTTATATTTTGCGACGCCACTGTATTGTCTGATATAGAGGCGACCATCCCTGTATTCGCTAGTACCATCTTGCTGTCTTTTTTCTCCTCTTCGATGACCCTGTCCTGCTTCTCGGTACTATCAATTTGGATCTCATAGGGTGTTTCTTCTGCTTTTACAACCTCGGTACTGATCCAACCGATGATTACTGCGATTATGGCCACAAATACCATAACAATGAAAGCGATATCTTGAAGTGTGATTTTCAAATGTATATAGGATCCTTGTTTATAATTTTTCATATGACAGGTCTTTTTATGTTTATTTTTTTGAGACTCTACTTCTGCGGGCGCCGGTGGTGATAATTTATTCCCTTTCTGCGCAACCGATGCAAAACGGCTCTGTCGCGACAATGATTATTGTGTCCGCTTCGTACATCTTTTCGCAAGAGGTACATTTGATTTCGTTGTCCATATGTTGATTGCTTATTTGTATGATTGTATTATATCATGCAAATAAGTATTTGTCAACCCACCTGCTGTGGATAACTTTGTAATAAAAAACCCCTCTTATCCGGACAATAGGAGTACCCATGAAGTACCTCATTTGACCAAATAAAAAGGGGGTTTTTTTTATTTTGTTTCTTCAAATCTTCGGATCACCAAGTTATGAAAACCTGCTGCGATTGCTGCGATTTGCAACGTTGCTTCCCAATATGCGGATACAGAAAGCATATAATATATCCCAGCTCCCACGAGCGACATTGCAAGCAGAAAGACATATGTACCAAACGTCGTAGTATTTGATATTTTTTTTGCCACCTGCACAATAAGCGCGACGACGACACCGATGAGATATTCCATAAATTTATGATGCTGAATTAAGAGATAGTTTTTTTGTTTCTTTGAGTTCTTCCGGTACAGTCAAAATGTCATTCCAATCTCCCCACATTTTATTTTTCCCAAAGTTGAAAGTATCCTCGCTCTGGATCCAGACAATATCACGACCTTGCACAAAAAACACTTTCGCATCGTCTGCATTCTTTATCAATTCACCAGCATATTTGTCCATGATGCTCGCCTCTTCTTTTGGAATATCAACCGTAATAAAGAACGTGCCGATATTATAAATCGAATTCAACTCATCTTCCCAAATATAGAAACATCCTTTTTCGACTCCCCATTCTTCGCGGAAAGAATTTTTGAATTTCCATCTATAGCGATCCCCTATTTTCTTCCACCCTACAAAACGAAAGCCATGTCCTGCTGCTTCATTTTTTGGCCGTGGTAAAAATCCGTCAATAGGTTGATTATATTCTTTGTACCACATCATTGTTGTTACGAGCGGAATTTTCTCTGTGAAGAGCGCTTGTTTTACAAGCTGCAAATTCTTGCTATATACGTACCAATAACTATCTGACTTCGCTTCTGCGGCTTCATCATATACAGACTGCGCAGAATTATCACTTACACGCATGTATGTTTCACGCGGTAGTTTAGGATCTTCTGATATTGTAGACAATTTCGGTACACCTATTTTTTGCAACATCTTCAAAGCAAGTGGTACATTCGTGCCCCAACCTTTATACTTTTGTGCTCTTTTGCAAAGCGACCAGAGAAAGCGTGGTGATTTTGGATCATTTTCTTGTGTGCTTTTTGCACCTGCTACAGCTTGGCCGACGCAACTGTCGATCGAACCTTGATAAGTGTGTGGCGTTTCAACTTCAAACTCGTCCGGCAAATCAATAACACCGCCTACTGCAATATTGTGATATCCAAAGTTCCGCTCATCATCCTCTACGAGCTCGCAACCTAGTCCATATAAATTTTCTTCCGTTGTTTTTTCCATATAGATTTTTATTATACTAATTCATTCCAAGACATAGAGCCTTCAACTGACACGCTTGTCGATCCTGCAATAGGACGTACACATAAAACCAATTCGTCGACAGTTCCATCAATTAAAGAACCGAGTAAAAGAGCATTTTTCAAATCTTTTTCCAAAGACTTTGCGGCTCCTGTCGCCGGATTTCCAGTTTCTAAAAAGCCTCCTGTAATGTCTATACCACCCGTGACCGTATTCGCTGTGACACCTTTTGCGACCTCTATTGCAGAATTTGAAAGTCCTGAATATGCAAAAGTGCTGGCGACTGTCGGATTGAATTTTAGTACCCACTCGATTTTATCTGTGGCCGTTTGTATTTGTATGGCGGTGTTGAGTAGTTTTATTGTCGCCCCGATATAATTGGATTTCAATCTTATGCCCATCAACGCATACAGTGTGTTTTCTGTTGTCGCGACAAGATGAGTGCCTTCCGTGGACGCATATCTTATCATACCAAGGTCTTGCGATCCTCCCTCGGATATTACTGTAGAACAAATCTGTGTCAATATGGATGCTGCACCACTTCCGTCATTTGAAATTTCAGATCGCAGTGGTAAATTTGGTGTCGACATGTACACGACATCGAGATTATTTGCATTCAAAAATTCATGTGCATAATAGATTTTCCCGTCCACAACAAATCCCATTCTGACACGACCTACACCAAGCCATTCAAAATCTATAATCAAAATTTGTGTTTTGGTCCAGTCAAGAGTAACTCCGGACACTCCGTTGCCATCCATTTGATCGATATTCCAGTCCTCTTGTTCAATTCGATCATCCACGGCGGAGCCGGTAACAAAAGATCTCCGAACAAAGCCGACCGCTTCGCCTACTGCTTCCATGAAAAGACCATTTTCATCATCAAAAATTCCTTCTCTTTTTGTGATATTCTCATCCAATCTCTCGAGATTATACGTCAAAAAAACCAATTGACTTTTTCCAGGTTGATAATTGAAACGCATTTTTGTTTGACGTACCCGTCTACCAGCGGTGTTCAAAGAAACAGAGATTGATTGTGATGCTTCATTTGCATTATAAAGTGTGCTCGTGCCACCTCCGGATACTTCTTGATTATCATAAAATAGTGGCTCATTTTCTAAACTATCCGATATCCCTTCATCATTGAAAATATTTTTGCTGTCAAAAAGAGTCTGTGGATTTGAAACACGCCAGCGTCCGAAGGCATCAATACTCGGCGAGTCGCCTGCTTGAATAGAAGATCTAACATGTTTTTTCCCTACTGGTCCCTCTATTGTGTCGCCTTCATTTGCAATAGTGAAATCTTCTCTTATCATCCTGCCTGACGAGGGTGTTTGAGAATCAAGATTTTTTTCATTTTCTTCTAGATCGTTTGGGTCGTATACTGACATATGTTTTGTTTAATTTTTAATCCACTCAATGATCATTATGCAAAAGCTCACTCCTCCGATTAAAATACCCCATCCTTTCACTCCCATGTTTCCTATATCGATCAATGTTTGTTTTTTGGCCTCTTGTGTTTCCTGCTTATCTTCGACAGATTTGACCCTGGTATCAATATATTTTATCTCTTTTTTGATTTCCCGCACGTCCTCTTTGTCTGCTTTTTTTTCGATAAGCGAAAATACTTTTTCAAATTTTGCGTGCAACGTCGCTGTCATTTCTGCCATCGTTTTTTCAAATATCCCAAATCGTGTATCCAATTTTATAAGCAGATCATGATCCTCACTTCTTTGTTTTGGTGTTTTTTCCTCCAACATATTTATCTATAAAAATAAGCTGTGCCTGCCATCGTGTGGGTTGCGTCGGTCCCGCCTTGTGTTACATCAAGGGTTGCGTTCCATTGCGCCCGATGTGTATAGTCATCGTTTTGGGGTTGATATGATGGTGTTATTGCACCGGTGTCCGTAATTCCGTTTCGCATTACTATCATTTGTGGAGAGTTTCGCGCACCAGATACACCATCATTATGTGAAACGGAAATAATTGCCATTCTAGCGCCGGCTGGGATTGTCAAATTATCTGTCGGTGATCCTTCGTTTGTGCTTATTGCTTCCGAGCCTATATAGACACCGAACTCCTCTTTTTGTATAGCAATTTGAGTTGCAGAAACGGCACGGCCGACTGGTATGGAAAATGTGCCGGGTGTAGATCCTATTGTGCCGATGGCATCTTGCACATAATACATTGCGCCAATCGTGAGACCGGAAAAACCATCTACAACACCATCTTTTTGAAGCGTGGCCGGGTTTCCGTCTGTTGTATTATTTACTACGAATCCAATGAAATCTAATTTTGCGGTATCGTTTGCATCGCAAGGATATAATTCGCCGTCCGCTACCAACACATAAACAGGTACGGGTAATGTCGCACCGTTTATTGTGGCCCCTGCATCCAAAACAATAGGAAAGTCTGCATTGACTTCGTCCTCGTCTACAAGATCCCCTCCTGATTTTGGTCTAGCTGTATCACTCATAATTTTATATAAAAGTATATTTTCCACTTATGAACACGGCTCCACTCTTCACCCATCCCCCGGTGATAAGCAATGACCAAGCCTGCCCGCTGTCTGCTGCTCCCGAACCATCAATGAAAGCTCCGAATTCTTCAAATGTCTGATCTGCGACATCTCCGGCTGCAATGAACCAGTCAATATATGCAATATTATCATCGAATGCTTGCGAATCTGCCTGGCTTCTAAATACCTCTGTGTTGAGCTGTGTGGATGCGTTCGTGAAAGGTGTCGTCCCACTTCCGAGAGCTCCCCAGTCGACCTCTCCGGAATATGTGGGATCCCCTGTGAGCAACCTTGCGAGTACATTGCGCCCCGTGGTAGGGATGAGATTTTTTGCTTCTTTTATTTCAAGAATAATACCAGTCGCTTTGAGTGCGTCAATTATTCTTTTGTTGTTTGTGCGCGCGGCTCGGCGCAAATCATCGAGAACCTTGTCGCCTTTTTTTATCCATGGCGCAAGCGAAAAACATGTGTACTCGCCAATGACTCCGATGTTTTCTTTGTTTTTGTAAACATTCATATATATACATTATAGCATATCAATAGACTCTAAAGGAAATCCCTAGACGTCCCGGTCTTCTTGTGTCTAGTTGACCGGACGGTGTGTATGGTGACAAGGTATAAAGAGCGTCCACGCCTGCACCGAGAGGATTTAGTATATAATTTTCTGATACTGTGATATCCTCCTCATCCTCAAAAGGCGCAACGACTTCATATTCTTCTTGTACTGTGACGACTTGTGTATCCGCATATATTTGTTCGCTAGTCTCATTTTCATCCGAAGGCTGTGCGTCCGGCTCAATAAGTTGCTGTAAAAGAGTAATGAAATCATAACGTCGTGTAGACACGAGACTCACTTCATATTGAAAATTGTCGTGATCGCGCATTTTGAAAGTGAGAGATTTTATCATCAATTCCTCTTCAAAGCCTTGTATATCACTTTGTGCTGTCATAATCATACCAGTACGCAACCCTGTTGTGTAGGTAGTAAATTTTGCGTCGATAATAGGCTCCGAATAGATGAACAATTCGGCGCTTGCGCGTCTTCGAGCAATAGCATTACTCTCTATTGTGCCGTCTCGTATCAATTTTTCTATTACCCCGTATGCTTCTTTGGATATAGGATCTTCGGCAATAGTGAACACTCTGACTTTTGGGTTTCCTGTGAACGCAATAATATCACCACTAGAGAGTGCGGTTTCAAATCGTATCATCCTGTCCTGAAAATTGTGGAGTACATCTTTGCTCGTGAAGTCATCAATGAAATCGAGCCCGACTGTTTGTGCGACTGGTCCGCCTCCGGTGTCCAGTGTGACTGTGAGATTTGCGAAACGGTATGGCAATTTGAAAGATTTGGTATTATTTCCGGATACGGTTATTTGATCGCTATAAGTATTTCCATTGTATTCGCCACCTCTGACTTTGACCGTATTGACCACCTGGCTACCGTCTACAACTCGATTGAGTGAATTATATACATAATTTCCGTTCGTATCAGTGATACCAAACGGCGCGGAATTTGCATCTTTTGAAAAGAAATGTATATCTCTGTCTGAATCGACATACCAATCATAGCCAACAGTATCGGCGAGTCTCTTTATACATACCGATAGAGGCACTTGATTGAAGACAATTTTTTCAATGAGAAGGGTTGAGTTTACGTTTACGGTCGTGAAAGCTGACGCATATGTAGTGACAAGATCTGCAATGATATCCTCGATGGTTTCGTCTTCATAAGTCTTGGCCGCCATGAGTTTGTCCATTTCATATGTACGATCAACACAATTCACAACAAAAAATTCACCCTCTGCGCCTGCGATAGGTGTTATGTTGACGGATAGAATAGTACCGCCAAGTATTTTTTCAGAGCCGTCGTATATTTCGATCTCATCTCCGTAAGAAGGGACGAGCGTTTTTGATCCTCCCTTTCTGACGTTGAAAAACGCAGTGTCAACCTGATATGTGAGATTCTGTGTGACCTGCAAAGTCCTCTGTTCTATTTGATCGGTAACGTCGACGCTGTTGATCTCGACTGTTATCATAGAAAAAATTATCCTGTGGCAAAGCGTGTATTTTGCCCAAGCTCCATCATAATTGCTTGTTTTACTTTTCCGACGAGTTCCATACCTGTTACATCTCCATTGACAGTGATACTGATTGTAGTGCCAAATCCGCCTGCTTTGTCGAGCGGTATGATAGCCTCGGATCCGGCCTCTCCGATGAGCGCCGTGGTAGGCTGTGTCACAATTCCACCTTTCGCGAGATGTGGTATTTCCGGAATATTTGGAATATTGACACCTGGTACAATATTCATCTTTGAAGTAATTGCATTCGCCGCCCGGACAAATTTATTGAGTTTGTTTATAATCCAATTTATCCCGGACTTTATAACACTTTTTACAGACTCGAAAGCACCGACGATTGCCGATTTAATTGCACCCGTAAAACTCGCCCAAGCTTCTTTCAATTTTGTTGCTATTTGTCCTCCGACTTTTGCAAGTTCATTCCATATCACTAACAAATCCTCTTTGATTTCCGTCCATTTGAGAGCGAAGAATACGCCAACTGCTATGAGCAAGCCGATCGCGATTATAATTAACCCTATTGGCGAGAAGAGGAATACGAAAACCGCAATGAGCCCAGTGATTGCCATAAGTATTGGTCCCATGATGAGTAGAAATGCACCAAGTGCGGCAACAACCATGACGATCTTTTGTGTTAGTTCCGGGTTTTCTTTGATCCAAGCCATAACATTGTCGATAATAGGTTTGAGTTTATCAACAATTTTTTGAAGCATCGGCACGAGCTGAGCTCCGATCTGTTCTTGAAGATCACCAAAACTATTTTTCAGTGCCTGTACTCCACCCTCCGACGTTTGTCGCATGGCTTCATTCAAACCCCCATAATTTTGTTGTAGCACATCATTCAAAATAGCTACCCTCTCTGTTTGGTCTGCAACTTCAAATAATGCTTTTTGTTGATCTGTCAATAAAACACCTGAAAGCTGGAGAGGTCCGAGAAGTCCAGTTGCTACGGCTTTGCCGAGGGCGTTTGCCGAAGTGATAGCGTCTTCTTGTGTTGCATTGACACCTTTATTCGCGACCAATAAATCGGCCATGCTTCCGGTCAATACGCCAATTTCATCTGACGTCAATGAAAATGATGCAAGTTGAGATTGTCCGGAAATAAGAACCTCATCGCCGACAACTCCAAGTTTTTGATATTCGGCCGAAAGATCTTTCATGGATTTGATCTGTTCATCCGTTGCGCCCGTGACTTCTTTTGCAATTTGAGTCAAACGGGTTTCAGCTCGTTCTTGTGCCTGAAAAGCCTTGATGCTCGTCACACCGAGAGCGGTGATTGCCACACCTGCGACAGTCATCGCTTTGCCGATTTTCTTTGCATTTTGCTCAAATTTTTTAGAAACACCAGCGAGCTGTTTGCTGGCCTTGTCTTTGAGTGTTAGTAATAATTGTAATTCTCGACTATCTGGCATATGCTATTTTTTCATTTTTGATTTTTTTGCCCTTGCATTTTCAAGTCTATTTTTCATCCTGATTATTTCAAGGTAATTATCGACGTCCTCCCACCGCATAGATCGTATTTGATCTGGTGTCCACCCATATCTTTCGCTTAGCGACTCCATTACTACATCCACACCGGGATCTTTTTTGCCTTGAATTTGCCATTTTAGATGTTCATCCTCTAAGCTTCTTTTTTTTTATTGAGCTTATCGAGTTCATCGTAGAGTAAATCACCATCACTTGCCGATAAATTTTCGACCCATTCTTTTTTAAATTTGCTTTTGACTTCACCTTTTCGTATCTCAATAATTCCAATTTCCATGAGAAAAAGTTTTGCTTCATACAGAGAACTGGCGTCAAAATCTTTCAGACCTTTTGAGTCCACTTTTGCACCACTCAAAAGTACATTTTGACATCTCTCTTTTTCTCCCCACGTGAGCTCTGTGACGATATCTACTTCGCACTCTGCAAGTTTGATTGTTCGTACTGGTCTTGACATATTTTCTATATTATGTTATAGTATGATTGTATGATTTAATTCTTAATACGTACATATGAGAAACAAGACTGTCGCTATGTTGCTTGCACTCTTTCTAGGGGCCTTTGGTGTCCAGCGTTTTTATGTTGGACAGATAGGCATCGGAGTGCTTCTTTGCGTTTTTTTCTGGACTGGGATACCCTCTGTCATTGCGATAGTGGATATTATCCGATGGGCTGGGGTAAAGCAAGAGGACTTTGAAAAAAAGTACGCATAGAACAACATTTCACGGGCCGACATTGTGCCGGCCCGTGTTTTTTTTAGCTGCTTGGCACGTTCACGTATGAACTTGTCAAGTTTTGGAGAGTCACTTGTGACTGCTGTGTGTCTGCTGGGTTGTAGAATGCTTGGAATGTGACGGTCTCTGTGGAGAGTTCATTTGCGGCGCCTTCTCTATTCCAATCCATGAACTGCACTTTGTTCAAAAGAATTGTGATAGTAGGATTGTTACCGCTTCCGATATCTGCTGCACCTTGTATTGTGATGCTCATATATTTTGCATCATCACTAAGATACAAATCTTTTAGAGCCTCGTCCGCAAAATTGAGAGTTAGCTCTCCTTCGATCATCAATTTTGCATTGTAGATATCATCCGGGTCATACGATCCCACTACATGATCTCTGATAAGTCCTTGATCCCATGTAATAGATAAATCTTTTGCTTTCGTAGCGGTCGCACCAGCTAATCCTCCTTCTGAATCTGCAATTTTCACCTCTACATCTCGAGCAATAAAGTCGTACTCCGTATCATAGGACGGTGTATCTGTATCATCTGCTGCAACTCCTCCGATAAACGAAACTGTAAAACGCACAAGCTCATCGATTGCGACGCTCATTTCAAGCGTGCTTATCATTGAATTTGCGAAAGTGAGCTGTTGAACAGATCCGTCTTTTGCAAAAAGTGTGAGACTCGGATGCTGGATATTCTGACCGAGTGTGAACACATGCGAATAAACGGATCCAACGACATTTGAAGATACAACTACCCCGTAAACATTTGAGAGAAACCACCCGAGTACGTCGGCATGTAGCACTCCCTCGAGATCCCCTTCTACAAATTTCTGTACTACTCTTCGACCTTCCCCATCCTCGAGGCGGCCTCTTGTGGTATCGTCAAGTGCATGTTCTGCACGCTCGACAATATTTGCGGTCACTTTACGCATCCATTTGTCTGCGGAACTTTCCGCGACACTTCGGACTGCTTCTGTAGCGACACCGAACTCTATTTGTCTTCCTATTATTTCCATATGGATTTTTCTTTAAAATTGATATATGTATTATAGCATTTTTATACGTCTGTCAACAAGCGGAATTCTAGCGACAATGGAGCGTATATCTCAAGCCCGTCCTGCTCTTCTGACATTTCCCATGAGTCCCCAGAGTCCATTGTCATCCAGACTCTATGATTATCGATAAGTCCTTGATTCCAATCTTCATCAAATTTTGTAATGATTGCATCCACTACCCCAGCCAAAACATCGGACGCCGAGGCTTCTGTTGTCTGTTTTGTTCCCACTATCGCAAACATTTGAAAGCGATACACCTTCAAATTTTCCTGGTTTGTTTCATATGAATTTTCAAATCCGGAAGGAAAATAAAACACATAGGGATAGTTAGATATCTTCGTTTTTGGTGAAGATGAATACTGTTTTATTTCTGGTATTGCTGCGAGGGTTGCGTCGATTTTTGATCTGATTGCTGCGAACATATATTATTCTGCTAGGTCGGCTACTATATTTTTGAGCATCCGATTATAAAGTTTTGTGATTTTCCCATCCTTCGTTTTCTTGACATGGTCAAGCCATGGTCTTTTTTTCATTTTTCTAGTCCCTTCATGGACAAAATTTGCATACGGTGAGAGCGATTTGTTTGGTCCTATACGCCCGACAAGGCCTCTGATAGTCGTTTGATGCGAGTCTCTCAAATTGCCTGATCTCTGTCTTTGGTTTGATCTAGGAAAACGAGAATCATTTGATACTGGCGCACCCCCACCATTCCCACCTACTCTCCATGGGCTCCTCAAAATTCCCTGCTTATAAACTGCGAGGCCTCGTGTTATATACAGCCTACCTTCTTTCAATACCTTCTGCGGATTACGTTTTATGGCCGCTTCCAGTTCTTTCCTCCCTATCATCTCAATTTTTAAAGCAGAAGCTGGCATATCAGTCCTTGATTATAGTAACCTCAAGATGGTCATTTGAGCCTGTGGCGTTGTTTTGTACGTTCTTTACTGAATATGTGCCGGAATAGTCCCCTGACGCTATAGTGATCGTGTCACCGGCCTGTACGTCCGTATCCTGCGCGCACCACACAAGGAATGTCTGGCCCCACGCTTCACCGACGAATTCTGCATGTTCTGGCCGGGCCTGTTGAATATGACCAATAAAAGAGCCTGCGGATACTTCGGCCGAACTTTCATTTGACCAACTCATCCGAGTGACTGCGAAAGTTGTCGTGAAAAATCTCTCTATGCTCATATCAGAATGCGTTTGTTTACTGATAAAATCGCCATCGCTCTTGAAAAATCCGCCCAGGAATTCCCGTCTTTGTCGGTGTTATATGTGACCTGATAATTTCCGATCTTCTCACTCTTGATTTCATCCCCGCCTTGTCTGCTCTGATTTAAAATACCTGCAACAAATACAGTCGCAGCAAAGCTGATATCTTCCGGGACGGCCACAAAAGATCCCCATTTTGCCGTGATGCGTTGATTCTGTTTTCCACAGACAAACACTTGCGATCTTAGAGTTACCATATAGACAGGTAAGTTTCGCACTGTAAAATTTGACGGCTCGAGAAAATATCTACCAGCTCCGCTTGCCGATACTTCTGAAAAGCTCGCACCATAATCATCGTTGCCAACTTCCACTTTGGTGATCTCTACGGCCTCATCGATAATCAATTTTTCTGAACCATCACCATCAAATAGACGTGCGGTGGCTTCCGTATCAGCGATAAAATTGCGGTTTGTCATTTTGTCTATGATGTTCTCAACTGCCTCGATCCATTCATCAATTTGATCGTCGAAAGAACTGTCGATATCTGACAGTATATAATTTTCGATATCCTCTTTTGTCGTGTAGCCTTTTTGTGCCATATGTTTATATTATACCACTTAATTGCAGTTTCGTTTAGGATACGGGCTATATATCCCCTCTTTCCTAGTGTACGGGGAAGTTTTCGGGGTATAAGGAGAGGGTAGGGGACAGTACGGATTTACTCTCTGTCCGTTGATTTCGGCCCCTCTGGATGATGAACTTCCCAGAATACCAGTAATTTCTGAGTTCCTAGATGAGAAAACTGTCTCGATTCCGGTGATCTCAGAAGCCCTCGAATCAACCGCTTGCTCAGTTCCATTGATTTCAGCAGATCGAAAATCATTTATAATTGCCTCACCAATAATCTCGACTGCTCTGGTGTCGGTAACAATTAAGCCACCAGAAATTTCTGCGCCTCTGCTATTGCCTGTTAAGGTTGCACCCGTGATCTCCGCATCTCTTGAATCGTTTTGATTTATTTCACCGGAAATCTCTGCGCTTCTCGAGCTGTTTATTGTTGCGACTCCTGTAATTTCAGAACTCCGGACGTCGTTTGTTGTAGCGACTCCGTGCATCTCCGAAGCTCTGTTATCTGTAGCCCCAAGAGTTCCCGTGATCTCCGACGATCTGTTTGAGTTCGATATAATTTCACCAGAAATTTCGGCATCTCTGCTATCCTCTGCTACTGCTTCACCGTTGACCTCTGCTCCTCTTGCGTCGTTGTCTACATTTTCACCCGTGATCTCCGCATCTCTTGAATCTGTAATAACAACCTGCCCTGTAATTTCAAAACTCCTTGCATCATTTGCCGACAACTGTCCTGTGATTTCCGCGCTCCGGGCATCGTTTATTGTGGCGACTCCGGATATCTCCGTGTCTCGTGAATTAGTTGCGCCAGCGACTCCCGTTATTTCTGCATCTCTATTATCTGTTATTGATATCTCACCGGTAATTTCACTATCTCGTGAATCATTTGCCGGGGCCTCTCCAATTATTTCGGAAGCTCTTGCATCGTTTGCCTCTTGTGATCCTGTCAATTCTGCCGCACGAAAATCATTGTCTGTAGCGACTCCGTGCATCTCCGAAGCTCTGTTATCTGTAGCCCCAAGAGTTCCCGTGATCTCCGCATCTCTGCTATCATTATCTGCTATTTGACCGCTTATTTCGGCACTCCTGGCGTCCTCTGTGGTATCTACACCAGATATCTCAGCCGATCTGTTATCATTATCTGTTGCTTCACCTGAAATTTCCGCATCACGATTTGAATTTGCGCTATCCTGCCCTGTGATCTCACTATCTCGAGAATCATTTGCCGTGGTTTCGCCAACGGTATAAGTAGCATAAAGAGAATATTCAGTTGTTGAAGTGGAGGCAGTCTCCGTCCATGGATCTTCTGATTTTCGCGTATTATAACTACCCGCCTCACTAGTAGTTTCAGAATAAATATTTGAACTAGCCCCACCCGTATCAGCTAAAATTCCAGCAAATTGCGGAGGAGGTCCAATACCCGAATCGTCACCATGACCAACTGCTCCAAAAACATAATCATCCGCAACAATCTCTTCATCGCCAGCAGTAAAAGTTTCAAAAGTTCCGTCAGGATTATAACTCTTTTCATAGCCAGCCACCTTATCATGAGAACCGCTCCCAGCACTATCTTCTCTATATAATGCAACGTAATAGTCAGAATCAGGTGCCCCAGAAGAAATAGCGGCATGAAGAGAATCAAGCGTACCATCTTCTGACAACGTAGCTGCTCTCCCAATCATTATAGAACGATTTGCAATAAAATTAGCTATATAGATATTTGTAATTGCACCAACACTTGTGTAACCAAAAGTAGGGTCAACAAGAATTGGATAAACAGCAGTATCTAAAAATTCCTGTGGAATAGTAATTGTTAATTCCTCACTTACATCATCTATCCTTAGGTCACACCATACTCTAGTACCTTCTGAATCCTCAACCCAAGGCCGGTAAATATGAAAAGCTTTTCCCGCCCTGTAGTGTTTACCACCAGTAAGATTGTGTTTTTTTGTTTTATGATATACAGCATATGATCCAATAGTATTCTCTGGCTGTGAGCCTCCATCATCAATCTCTTTTTGCGTAAGCGGTCTTTGATAAAGAAATCTAAATTCTTTACTTTGAATAGAAAAACGAAGAACATTATCTATAGGTTTTTCTGCAAGTTCAACCTCAAACTCAAAAGCTCCATCTTCATCATCTGAATCTTTTTCATACATTCGTACCTTGCGTCCGGCACGCTCCCACTGAATTTTATCTCCAATTTCACTTACAACACCCGAATCATAATCATCATCAAGAAGACGAATTGAAAAATTACATTCGTTTCCCCAATGTTTTGTTTTGAATTGTGGAAGGAAACGCCCCGGTTCTTTTATATCTCCTACTTCAATTTCAAGATGACGAGCAAAAGATGAAATTTTTTCTTTATAAAAAATTATTTTATCATCTATAAATTTCATATCACAAAATAAGACTCCAAGAATGACCTGTTTTTTCACATACCCATATTTGCAACCCAAAATTTTCATTATAAAAAGCCTCAATCACTGTGTAGAGTTCTTGGCTTCCAGCTTTTCCATTCATTATATCGACTCCAATTTGACGAAACATCTTGTATGATGCTGGTTTTTCTGCTTCCACAAATGCCTTGAAACGTGGGTTGTTTCCGGCGCTCGGTAAATGAAAACGTCGCCCTTCTTTGGTACACAAAGAGAGCGACGTTATTGTGAGATTGTTTTCTTGTATGTGTTTGAGCAAGCGTTGCCATGGTGACAGTTCGCCTGCGATTGTTGTGTATTCCCCTTTTTCTTCGTGGAG